>NZ_JAZGJN010000280.1:0-84128 GCF_038085095.1 Photorhabdus sp. P32
TTATATTATCAACCATTAAACTATCATGATGGCTAGATATATATTTTTATTGTATAAACAGGACTAAAACACATATTTATTAAGGTATTTTTAAATGAAAAAGAATTTTATTTTGGCTTCTTTAGTGACAATATTAGGGATTTTTAGTAGTTTCAGTGCGTTATCTTATGATGGAACAATTAGATTCCAAGGTTCTATTATTAATGAAGGATGTACAATAGATACCAAGGATGTTGTAGTAAACTTCGGTAAATTGTCGAAAAAATCATTTGGAACTAATACCGGTATAGTTGGTATAAGTAAAGATTTTTCTATCTCCTTATCATCCTGTAATAAAACAGGAGATTTAGGTATCTACTTTAATGGTGAACCTGATATTCATAATAGAAATGTTTACAGTTCAGGAGTTGCCGGCGTAGGTATTCAAATACTCAAGGCAAGTGATAAAACCAACATAAAACCGAGAGAAAATACCGCTGGAATTGCAACAATAGCAAGTAACAACGCTACTATGAATTTCATAGCAGAGCTGATTTCAACACAGGATGCAGCTTCAATTGGTAATGGTAAGATAGATAAAACATTCAATTTCACAATCATATATCCATAATAATCGAATAAACATCTTTAATATAATTATATATTTTTATAACCAAAGGAGTAAAAATGCTTCGCTTTATTACTCCCTTTTTGCTTGTCTTTTTTATGGGACAAGTACAAGCAGGGATTACTTTAGGCGGCACTCGCCTGATCTATAACGGCTCACAAAAAGAAGCCACAATTTCCATCACCAATTCGGATACAGACAGACCTTATCTCGTACAGTCGTGGGTAGATAATATCGATAACCGTCAAAATAAAGTACCGTTCGTTATTACACCACCATTGTTTAAAATGTCGAAAGAGAGCGAACACCAGATTCGAGTTTCATATATCGGTAATCAACTGCCAGCAGATCGGGAATCGATATTTCTACTCAATGTCAATGCGATTCCGGCAATTGAAAAAAATGACAATAGCAAGATGATCATCACGATAAAAAACATTATCAAATTGATTTATCGTCCATCAGGGCTATCTGATAACGATGCTAATGATGCCATTAATCGTTTGGAAGCATCACGTAATGCCAATGGTGTTCAACTAACTAACCCCACGGCTTATTACATTAATCTTAATGAGATGAAAATTGACGGAACATTAATACCTAGACCCGGATTTATTCCCCCTTTTAGTCAAAAGGTATTTTCAGCCAAAAATGGCATAAAAAACGTGACTCTGACTGCTATCAACGATTACGGTGGCACAACAGAAGAGCGCCAGTTTAATTTCTGATAATATTGTCTGATGAGTGTATTGTGAAAAGAATAATCAGTTTTGCTTTAATGATTTGTTGTTTATCGTTGCCAGCATATGCAGATCTGTATTTCGATATCAATGCATTACAATTATCAGACGAAGACAGAGAAAATATTAATCTGGAGAGCCTGGCAAAAACAGATTCCCAAATTCCAGGTGTCTATAAAGTTAACGTTATCGTCAATAAAAAGGATATTGGCATCAAAAGCCTATCCTTTATTGACTGCGGTGAGAAACTTTGCCCTGAATTATCTATCAGTTTACTGAAAGAAATCGGGGTAAAAATAGCAAGCTTCCCAGAATTAGCATCCCTTGCTGAACAAGAAATCATTTCTCAACCTGAGAAATATATTAAACAGGCGTCAGCAGAACTGGATTTAAGTGCTCTCACGCTGATGTTGAATTTCCCGCAAGCTGCCATGCAATCGCAAATCAGGGGGGATATCTCTCCTGATCAGTGGGATGATGGTTTGCCTATGTTTTTCACCAATTATCATCTAACAGGAATGCAATCCTGGAATAAAAATCAAAGTGAGCAGAATCAATATCTGAATTTACGTAGTGGCTTTAATTTAGGTCCGTGGCGAATTCGTCATAATAGTTACTACAACCATACGGGTACGACATCTGAATGGAAATCGCTTAAAGCCTATGCTGAACGGGATATTCGTCCATTAAGATCTCGACTGGTATTAGGAGAAACATCCACCGATAGCATGGTATTCGATAGTTTCACTTTTAATGGCGTTAAATTGATGTCCGATAGCCAAATGTTGCCAGATAGCCAGCAAGGGTTTGCACCTGTCGTCCGCGGTATTGCCATGACTCACGCAAGAATAGAAGTGCGCCAGAAAGATAATATTATTTATCAGACTTTTGTTCCACCCGGTGCCTTTGAAATTACCGATATTTATCCCAGTAACCTGAATGGTGATCTGGAAATATCTATTTATGAGGAAAATGGCAATGTCAGAAAATTTACCCAACCTTTTGCTGCCTCACCATTAATGATCCGTGCTGGTCAAATGAAATATTTTGCTAATATTGGTAAATTCAGCGGCGGCAAACAAGCCAGTAAGAAAAGATTTATTCAGACAGAAGCTATTTACGGGTTATGGGATAGCACCACCATTTATGGTGGAGTTATTGTTTCTTCTGACTATCAAAGCCATGCATTAGGTTTAGGGCATAATCTGGGAAAAATTGGCGCAGTATCAATCGATGTCACCAATGCAGCAACCCATTTCCCAAACGGAGAAAAGAAAACCGGGCAATCTTATCAGATACGCTACAGTAAAGGTTTTACTGAAACCAATACAACGGTGACATTAGCGGGTTATCGCTACAATACCAATGGTTATTACAGCTTTAGCGATGCTAATAATAAGTACCAATTTACTGATAATAACAGAAATAGCGCGCCTAAAAACCGGATGCAAATAACGATGGGCCAAAGCTTAGGACAATATGGCAGTCTTTCATTATCGGCCTGGCAGCAAGATTACTGGCAAGATAAAACTAGTAAGAATCAGTCATATTCTATGTCCTATAATACCAATATTCATGATATCTCTTTATCATTGAGCTACAATTACCACCGTAATCGCTCAAGCATTAATAACGATCAAGTGTTTTCATTCAATATCAGTATTCCTCTGGATAAATGGCTGCCATCAAACAATCACAGTGCATCGGTAGATTATGATACCTCTTATAACACCCGCGGTAGCAGCCAGCATTCAATGACATTATCCGGCTCCTTACTGGAACAACAGAATCTGAACTATACCATTTCTCAAAATTACAGCTACGAAAAATCAGAGAAAGAAAAAGAATCAGGTAATGCCGCCAGTTTATATTACAGAGGCTCATATGGTTCAATGAATGTGGGCTACACCACTGATCATAGAAAAAATCATCGGGTTAATTATGGATTAGAAGGAGCGATTATTGCCCATCCCTATGGCGTTACCCTGGCGCAAAATATTAGCGAAAGCGGCGCCAGCGCCTTAATTCGTGCCCCTGGGGCAACCAATGCCAAAGTACTGAATAATACATCTATCAGTACAGATTGGCGAGGATATACCGTTGTGCCTTATATATCGCAATATCGGGAAAATATGTTATCTCTTGATACCAATACATTCGGTGATGACGTAGATATTGATAATCCAACCACTAAGGTCATTCCAACCAAAGGGGCATTGGTGCTGGCGGATTATTCTATTCGTGTTGGTCATCGAGTATTTTTAACTTTACAACATCACGGTAAGAAACTCCCATTCGGTACAGTAATTACGGGCCCAAATGGTGTTAATGGTATGGTGAATGAAAGGGGAGAAGTTTTCCTGAGTGGTGTGAGTGATACAGTAAAATTAACAGCCGATTTAGGCGATAAACAAAGCTGTCATACTCAACTCGATAGTAAATTATATCAAAAAATTAATGGTATTATTCTGGCTTCATTGCGTTGTCAGTAATTAAAATAGTATTTATCCAGGAAAAGTATGAAAAATAAATTAATTATATTAACACTATTATTATTAACACTATTCAGTATTACAAAATCAATTGCCTCATGTGAATTAAACCCAGATTTTAAAGCGATTGATTTAAATGTTGATATAAATAAAATCATCAACTCCTCCAATAATCATAGAGCCTATATTCTTATCGCGCAATATGGACCAATGGAGCTAGCCAGTAACATAAACAGTAAAAAAACCTTTAAAGCTGACTCAACTATTGCTAATTGTGACAATAATGAAGCTGTATATTTTAAAACAGCATCAGATAAAATAGCATCTGCTAATAATCCTAACGATAGCGGCATAATAAGAACAAGTGCAAATAATATATATTATTACATAAAATACCTTGGAAATGGAAAAAGTAATCCTGAAAATAAGAAATTAAGTTTAAAGGATATAGGTGAAGTACAGGTGTACCTTTACCAAAGCGGAGATTTAACACCAGGAGATAAATTAAAAAAAGGATTAATTTCATCTTTATCAACATATGATGGTAAAGAGTTAATAAGAATCAAATATAACAAAGAAAATGTCATCGAAAATACAAGTTGTATGACATCAACGCCATACCAAAAACTGGTTTTAGGCCGTCATAAACCTTCTGATTTTAATGGAAAATGGCAAGCAGCAAGAAAAATCTCTTCCTTTAATATATCGATTGAATGCAAAAATAATATTCTTCCTACCATAGTTTTTTCAGGAGAAACTATTGACGAAGTGGATGAAAAAGATAAGGGTAGTGTTATTAGATTAAACAAATACGGTTCAGGAAAAGAAGCTAAAGGCGTTGGTGTTCAAATGATCCATAAAGGAATACCTGTTGCTATGCGAAAACCGATTACAGTCACGCCTTCCGGTAGGATCGGGGTTTATTCTATTCCCCTCTCCGCTCATTACTATCAAACTGGTGATACCATAACAGGTGGAACCGCTAATGCATCAGTACAATTTACAATTGAATACAAATAGCTTTACAAACTATCCAATTTAACTTAAATTATTAACATCACACTAACATGAGAAAAAAGAGAAATTTTCCTCCGTGATGTTAATAATACAGCAGAATTAAAACCTGATTTAAACGATAAATAAATCTGCCATATTAATCTCACTAATAAATTATACCCAAAAGATAATGGCACTACTCTCACTTCATTATGTTATTAATAATGGTGTTATTAGTAAATTGCATTGTCAGCAATTAAGAATAAATCTCAACAGGCATAGATATGAAATCTTATTTACGGTTATTAATTTTTGCTGTTTTACTTTTCAATATCAATAAAATACATGCTGCTTGTGTTTTAGAATCCACAACGAGTAACGGCACTGTCTTTTTTGATTTAAATTCACTTAAATTAAACTTAAATACATCAAACACTAAAAGTATTCATGTCGCCAGATTCAGTGCCGAACAATTAGCTAGCAGTATGGGGCTCAATATAAATGACCCTATTTTTTCATGTGATGACAACGGATATTTGGTTTTTGGTGAAAGTATCTATCTTGGCATGTCAGGTAATACGGAGCATGGGACAGGAAAGTTAACAACAGGTATAGAGAATCTCTATTTATATTTTGTTGCTCCTACCGGGAACCTAAATAATATGAGATATCCCACAACAAATGGCAGAACTTATATATATTACCCGCCAGAAAAGAAAAAAATCACTTGGAAAGATATCGGTGATATTGATGTTTATCTCTATAAAGAAGGTGAAATTAAATCAGGAAAATCATTGCATGCTGGAATAATTGCCATATTACAAACATCGAACGGCATCCGCCTAATAACAATAAGAAACAAAACAAGATATCATGTTACTGCTCAAGGTTGCATGGCTCTATCTGGCGATCAAACCGTTAGATTTCATGATGTTTACAGTTCTGCGTTTAAAGGAATAGGAACAACCGCGGGTCATGCTGATTTTAATATCGGCGTTGAATGTACAGAAAAAATCAAACCGACAATTACATTTTCAGCAAGAACAATCAATGGCACGCCAGAGAGTATTATTCAATTAGACAGAGCTAATACAACAAATACAGCTAAAGGGGTTGGTGTGCAAATCTTATATATGGGAACTCCCGTTCCTATTGGAAAACCATTTGTTGTAGGTTATTCTGACAGAAATTCTCGTTATAATTTACCTTTCACTGCCCGCTATTACCAGACCGATGATCGAATAATAGGTGGAAAAGCTAACGCAATAGCACATTTTACCGTTCAATATGAGTGATATTAAGTATAAACTATATATACCCGTTATCTTTCAAGTTGCCTCTTTGTTGGCTGCACTCGTTCACCCCGGTCACATAGTTCGCTATGCTCCCGGGGATTCTCTCCCTTGCCGTCGCGATGCATCTTGAAATCCATAGGATATAGTATTTTCTTACCTGGATAATCAACATGGAACAAACAGTTATACACACCAAACAAGCACCGCTGCCAAAAGATGGCAGTAGATTTATCACCCAAATCGAGTATGGAACGGTTGTTAAACACCCTCAAGTGCATTTCTGGCAAGCTCGCTTTGAACTTTCATATTATCACGATGAATTGTTCAATCAATTAAATCTCCCCTTCCCTGACACATTAGCTAAAGCCGTCAAGAAACGGCGAGCTGAATATCTGACAGCACGTTATTGCGCCAGACAACTTTTAGCGCAATTAGGGCAACCTGAATTTAATTTGATCTCTGGTAATGATCGCGCTCCAATTTGGCCGCAAGGTATTTGCGGTTCTGTTTCTCATTCAACTTATTGTGCAATTGTGCTGGCTGCGCCGCAAATTAATAACAGATTAATTGGTGTCGATGTAGAAGCTATCGTTGATCGTCAAAATATAGATGAAATCACAAAAATGATTGTGAATGACAGGGAAATTCAACTTCTGAAACATTGTCATTTACCATTTGAACAAGCGTTTACTCTTGCCTTTTCAGTAAAAGAGAGTTTGTATAAAGCGCTTTATCCACAAGTAAAACGATTCTTTGGTTTTGAAGCGGCTGAAATTACTGCCCTATCCCTCGAAAATAATGAAATAACGTTGGTGTTGCGGGAAACTCTCACCGATCATTACCCAACAGGCACAATATTTCGTGGGCAATTTATTATCTACCCACAGGAAATATTAACGCTAATTATTCAATAGCTAAAACTGATAATTGCTGATTTTGCTCAGCAATTTCACTATTATTCATTACCATCATTTTCAATAAAAACTCTATTTATTTAATATCCTTTTCTGTATTTATCAGCGAGTTATTGCCCACAGCAATTAATTCTTCCAGCAAAGCTGAAAGTTGAACTAGCTTTTCCGGCGAAAAGGCTTTTTCAATAGCCTGATATCCCTGCTCTACCTGCTCTTTCGCCTTGTCATAAAGTTTCTGACCATCCGGTGTTAAAGAAACATAAAGTTTGCGCTGGTCATTCATCGGTTTAAGACGAAAGATCAAGCCATCACGCTCCATGCGAGTCAATATCCCAGTCAAACTTGGGCGAAGAATACAGGTCTGGCAAGATAAATCATAAAAATCAATCGACCGATTATCAGACAGTACACGGATAATACGCCACTGCTGTTCAGTCAAATTATGACTCTTAAGGATTGGGCGAAAAAAACCCATCGCGGTTTCTCGCGCCTGAAGTAGTGCAATTGTCAGAGATTCATGCATGGGTAATTAAGGCTCTTATCTTAGAGCCTATCCCATTAGGCTATTTTATTTGCCATTGTTTGCAATAAATATGTTCATTCATAAGAATGGTCTGCAACAATAACGCCTATTGGGGTAGGCAGTTAATCACTGATTTACTCTCTGTCGAGAGTGCTATCTCACTCTATAACCACAATAAAAAGACTAGCACGTCCCCCAATCAACCACAAAGAAAAAATCATAAAAATATTAATAAGTAAATAAAAATAAACTCTGAAAATCAAGTTAATAAAAGGTTAATGCAGAAGCAATCGCTTTATCCAAAAAAATATTAATTAATTGATTAATAAAGATAAAAAATAAATTTAGTAGAGATATTGTTACTGAGATCACAATTAAAATTAACAAACACATTAACATATTGCAACAATGCGCCTTGTAGTTTATTAATATATTAATAAATGCATCTTAAAACCACCCGTTTAAGTTCATGAGGAATCGTTAATGAAAGGCACTGTCTTCGCCGTAGCCCTCAACCATCAGAGCCAGGTAGATTTCTGGCACAACTCATTTCAGCAAGCACCTTATAACACTTTACCTAAAACACCAGTGTGGTTTATTAAACCACGGAATACCGTTATCACCTCCGGTGAAGCGATTCCCCACCCTGTCGGTGAAGAGGTTCAAAGCGGTGCGACGCTGGCATTAATAATAGGTAAAACCGCCCGCAAAGTTGCTATTGAAAACGCAGCCGAATATATCGCAGGTTATGCATTAGCGAATGAAGTCAGCCTGCCTGAAACCGCTTTCTATCGTCCAGCAATAAAAGCTAAGTGTCGTGATGGTTTTTGCCCTATAGGCCAAATGACCAATCCTGAATCAATTGATGCGTTAGATATTATTACCGAAATCAATGGTCAGGAGGTCGATCGCTGGTCAACAGCCGATCTGGTGCGTTCAGCCACAGAATTAGTTGCAGCATTAAGTGATTTCGCCACCCTTAAAGAGGGAGATGTGATCCTGCTTGGGACTCCACACCAACGTGTTGCTATCAAACCAGACGACAAAGTTGTTATTCGGGCAGCAGGTTTCCCATCACTGGAAAATCAGGTTGTGCAAGCGGGAGAAGAAGCATGAAACACGCAAGAGTTCACTATCAAGGTTGCGATTTAATCGTTACTGTCGACGAACAGGAAAATGTCTGCCTGCCAGATGGCAGTAAAGTCAGCGGCGAATCCGTTCAATGGTTGCCGCCCGCAAACGGCACCCTGTTTGCCCTCGGCTTGAATTACGCTGATCACGCCACTGAGCTGGAATTTAAGCCCCCCGAAGAACCTTTAGTTTTTATCAAAGCCGCTAATACGCTAACCGGTCATCGTCAGGTTTCTGTTCGTCCTGATAATGTGGAATACATGCATTATGAAGCTGAGCTGGTTGTTATCATCGGCAAAACCGCCCATAAGGTCACCAAAGAACACGCGATGGATTACGTTGCCGGCTACACCGTTTGTAACGATTACGCAATCCGTGACTATCTGGAAAATTATTATCGCCCTAACCTTCGGGTAAAAAGCCGCGATACATTAACCCCCATCGGTCCGTGGTTCGTTGATAAAGAAGATGTATCCGATCCGCATAATCTGACATTAAGCACCTGGGTTAATGGCGAATTACGTCAACGTGGCACAACCGCTGATCTGATCTTCAATATTCCATTCTTGATCGCTTATCTGAGCGACTTTATGACGCTGCAACCGGGAGACATGATCGCCACCGGCACGCCAAAAGGATTATCCGATGTGGTACCGGGTGATGAAGTTATTGTTGAAGTTGAAGGCGTTGGGCGTCTGGTTAACCGTATTGTCAGCCAGCAAGAGTATGAGGAGAGTCTGTAATGACCATAATTAACCATTGGATCAACGGCAAAAACGTCAGCAGTAAAACCTATTTTGAAACTACCAATCCTGCTACCGGCGAAGTGCTGGCTGAAGTCGCTTCCGGCGGGCAAGAAGAGATTGATCAAGCCGTCGCCGCCGCAAAGGCAGCCTTCCCTAAATGGGCCGATCTGCCGATGAAAGAGCGTGCACGTCTGATGCGCCGTTTGGGTGAGTTGATCGATGAGAATGTGCCTGAAATCGCCGCAATGGAAACCAAAGATACCGGTCTGCCCATTCATCAAACACAAAATGTTCTGATCCCACGCGCTTCTCACAACTTCAACTTCTTTGCTGAAATTTGTCAGCAAATGAACGGCCATACCTATCCCGTTGATGACAAGATGCTCAACTATACGCTGGTGCAACCCGTTGGCGTTTGTGCGCTGATTTCTCCGTGGAACGTGCCATTTATGACTGCTACCTGGAAAGTCGCACCCTGTCTGGCGCTAGGTAACACCGCAGTGCTAAAAATGTCAGAACTTTCCCCATTAACGGCAAACCGTTTAGGAGAATTGGCTTTGGAAGCCGGTATCCCTGCCGGTGTGCTGAATGTGGTTCAGGGATATGGCGCTACCGCGGGTGACGCGCTGGTGAAACATCACGATGTACGCGCGGTTTCGTTTACCGGCGGCACCGTAACTGGTCGTCAGATTATAAAAAATGCCGGCCTGAAAAAATATTCAATGGAACTAGGAGGGAAATCTCCGGTTCTGATCTTCGAAGATGCGGATATTGAACGTGCTCTGGATGCCGCCCTGTTCACCATTTTCTCTATCAACGGTGAACGTTGCACCGCAGGTTCACGTATTTTTATTCAGGAAAGCATCTATCCTGAGTTTATTAAACGTTTTGCTGAACGGGCTAATCGTTTACGGGTTGGTGATCCACAAGATCCAAATACTCAGATCGGCGCACTTATCAGCAAGCCGCATTGGGAGAAAGTCTCCGGTTACATCCGTCTGGGAGTAGAAGAAGGCGCAACCCTGCTGGCCGGAGGCCCGGATAAACCGATTGATTTGCCGGCACACCTAAAAGAGGGCAATTTCCTGCGCCCAACGGTGCTGGCGGATGTTGATAACCGGATGCGGATTGCTCAAGAGGAAATCTTCGGCCCTGTCGCCTGCCTGCTGCCATTCAAAGATGAAGCAGAAGGTCTGCGTCTGGCAAATGACGTGGAGTATGGTCTGGCTTCTTACATCTGGACGCAGGATGTCAGCAAAGTCCTACGTCTGGCCCGTAATATTGAAGCCGGCATGGTATTCGTCAACACCCAAAACGTCCGTGACCTGCGTCAGCCATTCGGCGGCGTGAAAGCCTCCGGCACCGGCCGCGAAGGCGGCGAATACAGTTTTGAAGTGTTTGCTGAGATGAAAAACGTTTGTATCTCGATGGGGGATCATCCAATCCCGCGTTGGGGGATATAACCGTTTCATCAGCGTTAACCACGGCGAATTTCGGTTCGCCGTCCTGATATCAAATGAGGATTTTATGGGTAAGTTAGCGTTAGCAGCCAAAATTACACATGTGCCATCCATGTATCTGTCTGAGCTACCGGGGAAGCATCACGGTTGTCGTCAGGGAGCTATTGATGGTCACAAAGAGATCAGTCGCCGTTGCCGTGAAATGGGGGTCGATACCATCATTGTGTTTGATACGCACTGGCTGGTGAACAGCGCCTATCACATCAATTGCGCCGACCATTTCTCCGGCATTTACACCAGTAATGAATTACCCCACTTCATCCGGGATATGAGTTATGAATATGACGGCAATCCCGAATTAGGGCAAATAATCGCAGAAGAGGCGCGCAATCTCGGCGTGCGTGCTCAGGCGCATGAAATCCCGAGCCTGAAACTGGAGTATGGCACGCTGGTGCCGATGCGTTACATGAACAGCGACCGACATTTTAAAGTCGTCTCTGTCTCCGCATTCTGTACGGTCCACGCTTTTGAAGATAGTCGTCGTCTTGGGGAAGCGATTCTGAAAGCGATTGAGAAATATGATGGCACCGTTGCAGTACTCGCCAGCGGTTCCCTTTCTCACCGTTTTATTGATGATCAACGCGCCGAAGAGGGTATGAATAGCTACACCCGAGAATTCGACGAACAGATGGATCATCGGGTGGTTCAGCTCTGGAAAGAGGGCAAATTCAAAGAGTTTTGCAAGATGCTGCCGGAATATGCAGATTATTGTTATGGCGAAGGCAATATGCACGACACCGTGATGCTATTAGGTCTACTCGGTTGGGATAAATATGACGGTAAAGTGGAATTTCTGACTGAACTGTTTGCCAGTTCCGGCACCGGACAAGTCAACGCCGTATTCCCGCTGCCTGACTACATCGCCAATAAACCCGCTATCGCCTGATTAGGAGCAACCTATGCCACATTTTTATGCTGAATGTACAGAAAATATCCGTGAACAAGCCAACTTGCCAGGATTGTTTGCCAAAGTGAATCAGGCGCTGGCGGATACTGGCATTTTCCCATTAGGCGGCATACGCAGCCGCGCCATCTGGCTGGATACCTGGCAAATGGCCGATGGTCAACATGATTACGCCTTTGTCCATATGACCCTAAAAATCGGCGCAGGACGCAGCCTTGAAAGCCGCCAACAGGTTGGTGAGATACTGTTTCCCCTGATCAAACAACATTTTGCTTCGCTGATGGCGCAACGTTACCTTGCTCTCTCTTTTACAATGGAAGAATTAGATCCGGTATTGAACTACAAACAAAACAACGTCCACGCCCTGTTTCGTAAGGAGTAGTGATGCCGAAGCCTTTTCATCAGCATCCTCCTCGTTGGTTAATCCCTTTATTAGGCGCATTGGTGGCCTTCGGGCCTCTGTCGATTGATATGTACCTGCCAGCCTTGCCGGAAATGGCAAGGCAATTACAGGCAACACAAGGGCAGATGCAACATACCTTAGGCGTATTTTTCGCCGGCTTCTGTATTGGCATGCTGTTATACGGCCCACTGAGCGACCATTTAGGACGAAGAAAACTGCTACTCAGCGGTATCGCATTATTTGTCGTTGCCAGTGCGTTGTGCACATTGGCGACACAAGTTGAACACCTGATTTTACTGCGCGCATTACAGGCATTCGGCAGCGGCGCCGCCGTGGTCATGGGCCGAGCGATCGCCCGTGATATTTATGGTCCACAGCAATTACCACGCGTGCTATCACTCATGACTTTAGTGACCATGATAGCGCCGCTTATCGCCCCATTACTTGGCGGCTTACTGTTAACCTATTTCAATTGGCAGGCCATATTTACGCTATTGAGCCTGTTTGGTTGTATCAGTGGAATATTATTACTATTTTTATTGCCAGAAACGCTACCTGCTCAGAGTAACAATGGAAAACTTATCACCGCTTTTAAAAATTACGGCAAGTTACTGACTGACGGCGAAGCTATGGCAACTATCGGCACATTGGCATTCACTTGTGCCGCCATGTTCGCATTTATCAGTGGTTCCCCCTTCGTTTATATCAATTACTTTCAGGTTCCGGCGAATTACTACGGCTTACTGTTCGCCTGTAATGCGCTAGGCATGATGGCAATCGTGCTGCTCAATGTCCGTTTACTAAAAGTCTACGATCTTTCTCGTCTGTTATTTATCCAAACCAGTGCTCAACTACTGTTTGGCATCTTACTGGTTATCTTTTATCAGCAAAGTCTGACTGTGATCGTCATTTTAGTCGTACTGTTTATCTCGCTAGTTAATGCCATTGGCACTAACAGCCTCTCTTTATTACTTCAACATCGCGGTCAACTTGCCGGTAGCGCCAGCGCACTCGCTATTTCCGCGCAATTCGCTATGGCGGCGCTCGCCAGTGTCGCCGTCTCTTTACTACAAGATGAAACCCCTTTTGCTATGGCCCTTGTGATGGCAGTTTGCGCTGGATTGTGTTGGCTATGCCAACAGCTAGCCACTTTCTACCAGCGAAAACCACTCACCCAAGCGTCTTCAGGAGAAAAAAATTATGACAAATAATGTAAATACAGAATTTAATGTAAATAGAGAATTATTACGTCAACAAGCTTATATCAACGGACAGTGGGTTGATGCCGACAACCAAGCAACTTTTAAGGTGACTAACCCGGCAAATGGTGAAGTTATCGCACACGTCAGTAATATGGGCGCCGCTGAAACAGAACGCGCAATTGCCGCCGCTCAACAAGCCTTGCCTGCCTGGAGAGCAATGACAGCCAAACAACGCAGCCAGATTCTGCAACGTTGGTTTCAGTTAATGATGGCAAATCAACAGGTACTGGCTGAATTGTTGAGCCGGGAGCAAGGGAAATCGCACGCAGAAGCAATGGGCGAGATCGCTTATGGCGCCAGCTTTATCGAGTGGTTTGCGGAAGAAGGTAAACGCACCTACGGCGAAACTATTCCAAGCCCGATGCCCGGCCGACGGATCGTCACGATCAAACAACCTATCGGCGTTGTGGCCGCCATCACACCGTGGAACTTCCCCAATGCCATGATCACCCGCAAGGTTGGCCCTGCTCTGGCCGCTGGCTGTACGGTGATCCTAAAACCGGCCTCAGAAACCCCGCTTTCCGCTCTGGCTCTGGCCGCGCTGGCGGAACAAGCTGGCGTTCCTGCTGGCGTATTCAATGTAGTGACAGGCGTCGACGCGAAAACCATCGGCGGAGTGCTGACCCAAAGTCCGATTATCCGCAAACTCTCTTTTACTGGTTCAACCGGTATCGGCAAGCTATTGATGGCGCAAAGCGCCGACACCGTGAAAAAGCTATCGCTGGAATTGGGCGGCAATGCGCCATTTATCGTTTTTGATGATGCCGATATTGATGCCGCGGTACAGGGGGCGTTAATAGCTAAATTCCGCAACAGCGGCCAAACCTGCGTTTGCGCTAACCGAATTTTGGTGCAGGAAACCATTTATGACACCTTCGCCGAACGTCTGGCGCAAGCCGTTAATCAATTACAGGTTGGCCCGGCTAGCGATGCCAAATCACAACAAGGCCCGCTGATCAATCAAGCCGCCGTCGATAAAGTAGAAGAACATATCAGTGACGCCATTTCCCACGGCGCACGCATATTAGCAGGAGGTAAACCACACGCTCTGGGCGGTCTGTTCTTCGAACCTACCGTACTGGCTGATGTCAATGAATCCATGCTTATCTCCCAAGAAGAAACATTCGGGCCTATTGCGCCGCTCTTCAAATTCCGTGATGAGGCAGAAGCCATCCGTCTGGCAAATGATACTGAATTTGGTCTGGCGGCTTATTTTTACTCCCGCGATATTGGTCGGATCTACCGTGTGGCCGAAGCACTGGAAAGCGGCATGGTCGGGATCAATGAAGGTTTGATTTCTAATGAAGTTGCCCCATTCGGCGGCATTAAACAATCGGGCCTGGGACGTGAAGGTTCACGTTACGGCATCGAAGATTATCTGGAAGTGAAATACCTCTGCTTTGGCGGCATCGAGGACACAGGAGTTTAACTGCATGTTACAGAAAGAAGTCGTATCACAGGTTGCGCATCGTCTGCATCAGGCAGAAAAAAGCCGTGAACAAATACGCCAGATCTCACTGGATTACCCTGAAATCACCATTGATGATGCTTACGCTATTCAGCGTCACTGGGTGGAATTGAAAATTGCCGAAGGTCGTGTCCTCAAAGGCCATAAAATTGGCCTGACCTCAAAGGCCATGCAAGCCAGTTCACAAATCAGTGAGCCGGATTACGGCGCTCTGCTGGACGATATGTTTTTTCCTGATGGCAGTGATATTCCATGCGATCGCTTTATTGTGCCTCGTATTGAGGTCGAACTGGCATTTATCCTGGCAAAACCTTTACGTGGCCCGAACTGCACACTGTTTGATGTTTACAATGCGACCGATTACATCATTCCAGCGTTGGAATTGATCGATGCCCGTTGCCATAACATCGATCCGGAAACCAAGCGTCCACGCAAAGTGTTCGATACGATTTCTGACAATGCCGCCAACGGCGGCGTCATTATGGGCGGCCGCCCAATTAAACCCGATCAGTTTGATCTGCGCTGGATCAGCGCCCTGCTCTACCGCAATGGCGTGATTGAAGAATCCGGCGTCGCGGCTGCGGTACTTAATCATCCGGCTAACGGTGTCGCATGGTTAGCCAACAAACTGGCCCCACATGGCGTTCAGCTTGAAGCGGGACAAATCATTCTCAGTGGATCTTTTACCCGCCCGGTTCCAGCCAATAAAGGGGATACCTTCCATGTGGATTACGGCCCCATCGGCGCTATCAGTTGCCGTTTTGTTTAAGGAGAAAAAATATGGATCGGTTAACCAACACATTTAAACAAGCGTTAAAAGCAGGCCGCCCACAAATCGGCCTATGGTTGGGGCTTTGCAGCCCCTATAGTGCTGAATTAGTGGCTGGAGCCGGTTTCGACTGGCTACTTATTGATGGCGAACACGCACCGAACGATGTTCAGACGATTTTAAGCCAATTGCAAGCCATCGCCCCTTACCCAAGCCATCCCATTGTGCGCCCGCCCTGGAATGATCTGGTCATCATCAAGCAGCTACTGGATATCGGCGCTCAAACGTTATTAATCCCCATGATACAAAACGCCGAGCAGGCGTATGAAGCTGTTCGCGCAACCCGTTATCCACCGGAGGGTATCCGTGGTGTAGGTAGCGCTCTGGCAAGAGCTTCCCACTGGAACAGAATCCCTGATTATCTGCATCGCGCCAACGATGAAATCTGCGTTCTGCTTCAAGTGGAAACCCGTGAAGCACTCCGTAACCTGCCGGAGATCCTCGAAGTAGACGGTGTGGATGGCGTCTTTATCGGCCCAGCGGATCTGAGCTCCGATATGGGCTTTATCAATAATCCGCACCATCCTGAAGTGAAAGCCGCAATTGAGCAGGCAATCGCTCAAATCAAAGCGGCGGGCAAAGCGCCGGGCATTCTGATGTCAGCACCCAATGTTGCTGAACATTACCTAAAACTCGGCGCCCTATTCGTTGCTGTCGGTATTGATACAACTTTACTGGCTCGGACCGCAGAAGCGCTGGCGGCACGATTTATTGCGGACAAAGAGTTGCCGGCAACACCTTCATCCGGTGTTTATTAATCTCAGCAATCACCATTTAACAACCGATTTATTCAACAAGCTTTTAATTTCCTAAACAACGTAATACACATAAAACAGTAATTAAGGAAAATGATAATGAGCGATTCATCAACTGCCGTACAACAGCCGGATCTTCCGGTCGGTCAACATAAACCGTTAACGGCACAACAGCAATCCGTCATTAACAAGCTATTCCGTCGCCTGATTATTTTCCTATTCGTCTTATTTGTATTTTCGTTTTTGGATCGAATTAATATCGGGTTTGCCGGCCTGACAATGGGTAAAGATCTTGGATTGAACGCCACAATGTTCGGTCTGGCAGCAACGCTGTTCTATGTCACTTATGTTATTTTCGGTATTCCTAGCAATATCATGCTCAGCATTGTCGGGGCGCGACGCTGGATAGCCGCGATCATGGCGCTCTGGGGGATTGCCTCCACCGCCACTATGTTCGCCACCGGACCAACCAGTCTGTATATCTTGCGGATGCTGGTCGGTATCGCCGAAGCAGGTTTCGTTCCGGGTATCCTGTTGTATCTGACTTACTGGTTTCCGGCTTACTATCGCGCCCGCGCCAATGCGCTGTTTATGGTGGCTATGCCGGTGACGATGGCGTTTGGTTCTCTGGCTTCCGGTTATATTCTGGAAATGGATGGCTTATTGAACCTTCACGGCTGGCAATGGTTATTTCTGCTGGAAGGTTTTCCTTCGGTATTATTGGGAATTGTCGTTTGGTTCTATCTTGATGATTCACCCAAACGCGCTAACTGGCTAACAGATGAAGACAAAAAATGCTTACAAGAGATGATGGATAACGACCAGTCTGTTCAAATTCAACCGGCAAGTTCATCAACTCATCAGGCAATACAAAAACACAGTATATGGAGTGAGATTTTCGCGCCGATCATGTTGATGTATATCCTGGCCTACTTCTGTCTAACCAATACGCTGAGTGCGATTAATATCTGGACGCCACAGATTGTGCAAAGCTTCAATCAAGGCAGCAGTAACATTATGATCGGCATTCTGACTGCCATTCCTCAATTTTGCACCATCATCGGGATGGTTTATTGGAGTCGCCGTTCAGACCGATTACAAGAACGTAAAATGCATACGGCTCTACCCTATTTGTTCGCCGCCGTGGGCTGGATATTAACCTCATTGACCAACCATAGCGTCATTCAGCTCATTGGAATTATTATGGCTTCAACCGGTTCATTTACCGCAATGGCGGTCTTCTGGACCACGCCGGATCAAGCTATTAGCTTACGGGCAAGAGCAATCGGCATTGCGGTTATTAGCGCTACAGGTAATATAGGTTCAGCCCTCAGTCCGTTGTTAATCGGCTGGCTGAAAGATCAAACAGGAAGCTTTAATACCGGTCTCTACTTCGTTGCCGGGTTACTGGTCATTGGCGCAGCCATTATCTGGCTAATTCCGATGAAACACGCTAGACAGAGAATAGCGCAGTAATTTCAATAAAAAGGAAAAACCATCATGACTGAGCCTATCATTGCCAATATTGATATCAGCAAGGATTATGATGAAACCCAAGGCACTAATGATGTGCATTATCAGACCTTTGGCCGGATGGCGGCATTTTTTGGTCGTAATATGCAAGCTCATCGTCACGATGGTTTCTTCCAACTTCATTTTTTGATCACCGGCCATATTGAATTACAGTTGGATGCTCAACATTATTCTGTACAAGCACCGCTGTTTATCCTGACTCCTCCCTCTGTTCCTCACGCTTTTTTCACTCAAGATGATAGTGACGGATATGTCCTTACCGTGCGGCAAGATCTGATATTACCGTTATTAGAATCCCTCTATCCGGCTAATAAAGATATTCTTGATATTCCGGCTATTTGCCTATCCGTTGCTGATAAACCGGAAGAGCTAGCCGCTTTTAATCACTATTGGGCGTTAATCGCCCGCGAATCATCTAACAACTTTATTGGTCGAGAGCAATCGCTGACATTTTTAGCGCAAGCCATATTTACCCTGTTATTGCGTAATATTCCTCTTGATGATCACCCGACAAATGGCGTGCGAGGAGAGATTAAATTATTTCAGCGCTTTAACCAATTAATAGATAATCATTATCATCATCATCTTTCCGTACCGGAATATGCCCATAAGTTAGGTATTACAGAATCGCGATTAAAAGATATGTGTCGTCGGTTTACCAATCGTCCGCCGAAGCGACTCATCTTCGATCGTCAACTGCGTGAAGCCAAACGACTATTATTATTCAGTGATTGCCCAGTATTTGAAGTTGCTTATCAGCTTGGATTTAAAGATCCCGCCTATTTTGCCCGCTTCTTTAATCGATTAGTCGGCAGCTCGCCTAGTTATTGGCGAGAAAGAAATATTCACGAAAAATAAATATCCATGCTAATTATACCAAGCCCGGCATTTTATTCTGCTTGTTCAGCAAATCTCGCGCTATTAATTCGTGCTAAACTTACTCATTTTTATTACGAAATCGCTTCCAAGAATTAAAATTCTGAATATACTGAGACTCTGTAACTCACTGGAACTTTTTGAAGGATAAATGATGGCAACTGGAGTGCCGATATAAATAAATTTATTTAAGAAAAGGAAACACAACACATGCAAGGCCCTCACTATACGGCAGATAAATTCAGATCCCCACGTTTTGGCGTCACCGATTTCATACGTTATAAATGGCGATCCAGCAATCTACATGGTGTAAATGGTCAACATTATTTATGGGCGCACGGGATACTCCACGTACAATACAACAAGAAATTAATAACAAAATCTGCTCACCGAGAAAAAACACCTGTTTTATTATTTGCAGGATTAAAACCAAGACAACGCATTTAATCATGAGAATTTCAGAATGAGCAAATCAGCCATAGTTTTAAATATCACTTATGCTATCTTTTGTGCGTTATTTATATATATGATGTCATACTTAGAAGAAGAGCATTATATCGGTGGTCAGGATACAGATAATCTCTGTACTGTTTACAGAGAGCTGATAGATGATAATCGTGATGTATTTGCTCCAACATGTTTACTGATTATGTCTCCCCTAATTTATGTAACCGTGAAGAAAAGATTCAAATCCCTTTCTCTTAATGTCATTACATTTGCTTTGCTTGGATACTGGGTGTGGCGGTTCTTTGTCAGATTAATCGTATGCGTTTAGAATAGTTTCAAATATTCAGGTAACAGTTACTGGGCGTTACCTGAATGTCAATTCACGCTATGTCAACTCACACTATATCAATTCACACAATGTCAATTCACACTATGCGATTATTACAAACATGCCATCTGGATAGTCGAGATATTTAAGTCCCTTTTAACACTTTGATGCCACATTTCTAAGTATTCTGGTTTTAAATATTTACTCTTCTTACAAATGTAAATTATCTTAAATTTATAAATTTTTAATTGCTTTTTGCACACACCCTACAGCAGGATAAAAAAAGCACATTAAGAGGAGCAACCAGTATGGCAAATATCATTTATTTAACATTAAAAGGCAAAAAACAGGGGCTGATCTCCACTGGCTGCGGTTCCTTAAACTCTATAGGAAATAATTACCAGCACGGCCATGAGAATGAGATTTTTATTTACTCTCTTCAACATTTAATGACGAGGGAACAACACGTATCCCATCATCCGGTTATGGTAGTAAAACCCGTCGATAAATCTTCGCCTTTACTGACGCGAAGCTTCGATGAAAATGAAGAGCTGGAATGCCTGTTTGAGAATTATCGAACATCACCAACCGGAGGATTAGAAAAAAATTATTCCATCAGGCTAGGCCACGCCTTTATCTCCAGCATAAAATGCCATTTTCCGCATTCCAGAGATAATAATGCCGGCGTACCACAAGAAATTATCTGCTTCACTTATAAAAATATCACGTGGAACAATCTGGCCTGCTCCACCGGTTCTTATAGCTTCTGGGATGACAGGGTTTATTGACGATGAATAATGCCGCTTATTTAACTGATACCCCTGTTGATTCAGAGTCTGAGAATGGGTTACGTATTGTTTTATCGCCTGTGCAACTGGCGGCGATCCTATCGGATAATACCATTACCGAGGAAGAGACCTGGAGTAACAGAATATTAGGAGGGGCGAGTTTGGCGGCAGGAGTCGTTGAACTGATTGGCGCTGGCGCTCTTTGTCTGGCGCCTGATCCTTCAACGCTAACTAAAGCTGCTTGCGTTATTATCGGTGCGCACAGTCTTGATGTAATGAATGCTTCTGCCAGTCAAATAATTACCGGCAGAGAAACCTCGACGGAAACTTATCAAGAGGCGGTAAATTTAGCAAAAGAATTTGGAGCTGATGATTACACCGCTTCTGAAATAGGGCTTACCGTCGATATCGCTGTGCCATTGTCATTTGCTTCAATGGCGGGCGCTGTTAGAGTTGCCTCTGTACGAGTAGGCCGAATTAAGTTAATTGAACATGAATCGCCTACAGGGTTAAAACCGGGTGGGCATACTTTGCTTAAACATGTTGGGTTATCTGAGCAGGAGTTGAGAGCGAGGTTTTTAATATCTAAAACAATGAAAGAATCAAGTTGTTTTTATGATATAAAAATAGCAGAGAAAGTGATTTCAAATACCATCAAAAATAATCAGGCAAAAATAATTAACTGGACGAAATATGCTTTTGGAGGTAGCAGGTTAACTATAGATGATGTTTCAAAAGTACCAGTTGGCATCGGCATTACCAAAGGTGTTGAAGGAGTAGACCAATTATATAAAGTGAGAGTTGTTTTATATTACTCTGAATTCAATGGTAAGCCGTACTATATATTAACCGCCTTTCCTAAATATTAATCATATATAAAGAGGGTCAATGCAATGAAAAGAAAAAAAGAAACACAACACTTAGATAATTTTATCGGGGCTTATTTTAACCAAGATTGTGACATATTTGGCGAAACAACAATAGATGAGGTAATAACTGAATATTTAAATAGCGAACCTCCCATATTTATGAAAGGATTAATAGAGGACATTGATTACTTTATTAGTAACTCAAAAGATGTAGAAAAAGATTTTGATAATTTGGGTCATGAATTCTATCCAGAGTTATGGGAAACTACTGCATTAGATTTTCTAAATCATGTATCCAAAAGAGTACGGAATTATCTAAAAAAGGAGGTTTAGCTTATGACCGGACAATATCCATTTCTAGATATTCTAATGCATGGCTACTTCAATCAGGACTTCGATATAATATCAGGCCCCGAGCTTGATGATGTTATCAATGATTTTCTTCATGTCGCAACTCAGGGAATGATAAAAGGGTTAATAGAAGAAATCAATGATCTTATTGACATTTCCGAAGATGTAGAGAGCACATTTGATTATCATTACCATGATGCTGACGTTCTCCCAGAATGGTGGGGACTCACAGCACTTGAATTTTTAGAACACGTATCAAAAAAAGCACAGGATTTTTTAAACGAACATACTGAACAAGATGAATAATTAAGGCATTCTGAATTTAACGGTAAACAATACTATATACTAAAAGCATGCCAAAAATTTAATTAAAATTTATGGAGAAGAAGATGGAACTAAATCGCTTAATGTTTGCTTATTTCAATCAAGACTATGACATAATATCTGGTCCTGAGCTTGATGATGTCATAAATGACTACCTTGAAACCACGAATGAAGCAATGAAGAAAGAGCTAATAGAGGAAATAGAGTCTCTTATCCATAATTCAGAAAATATAGAGAAAGACTTTCAAACTCTCTATTATAGTTCTAGCTTTTGCCCTAATTTATGGGAAACCACAGCATTTGAATTTCTACAATATGTATCAAAAAGAGCAAAAGATTATCTGGATAAAAATGAGTAATTAAACGTTTTTTCAGACAACAAACAAGGAAATTTAATCAATAAGAATAGCTTATATATTTCAAGAAATTCTATTGATTTTGATTACCAAGAGATCGCAATAATATGAAAGGCCCCAATTAAAATGACCGGACAATATCCATTTTTAGACATCTTAGTAGGCGCTTATTTTTGTCAAGATTATGACTTATTATATGGAGAAACTATGGATGAAGTCACAGATTGCTTTCTTAATATTGCAACTCAGGAAATGATAAAAAAATTAATAGAAGAGATTGATTCTTTTATTAGCACTTCAAAAGATATAGAAAAAGATTTTGACGCTCTCTATTATAGTGATTTCGACCCAGATTTTTGGGACACTGCTACAGCACTTGGTTTTTTGAAC
Organism: Photorhabdus sp. P32; assembly: GCF_038085095.1. NCBI lineage: Bacteria > Pseudomonadati > Pseudomonadota > Gammaproteobacteria > Enterobacterales > Morganellaceae > Photorhabdus > Photorhabdus sp. P32. Next base: position 22,848 of record NZ_JAZGJN010000280.1, read on the forward strand.
TATGTATCCAAAAGAGCACGCGATTATCTAAAAAAGGAAGTTTAGCTTATGAACAGACAATATCCACTTTTGGATAATTTAATGTACGCTTATTTTAATCAGGACTATGAAATAATATCTGGCCCTGAGCTTGATGATGTCATAGATGATTTTTTTAGTAACACAAGCAATGGAATTAAAAGAGAAGTCATAAAAGAAATTAATACTTTCATATGCAATTCCAAAGATATAGAGAAAGAATTTTACTTCATCTATTCTGATGCTGACGTTTTCCCCGAAATATGGAGTCTAACAGCACTTGAATTTCTAGAGCATGTATCAAAAAAGGCACAGGATTTTTTAAACGAACATACTGAACAAGATGAATAGTTAAAGTATTCTTAAATGAAACAATAAACAAAGAGGTTTAATTCAATGGAAAGAGAAATAGAAAGAAAATATATAGATGATTTAATGATTACCTATTTTCATCAAGATTATCAGTTATTCGGCGAAACAATAGATGAAATAGTAACTGACTATCTAAACCATCAATATCCAATAACTATACCCGTTATCTTTCAAGTTGCCTCTTTGTTGGCTGCACTCGCTCACCCCGGTCACATAGTTATCTATGCTCCCGGGGATTCGCTCCCTTGCCGTCGCGATGCACCTTGAAATCCATAGGGTATATAATAAGTTTAATAAGAGAAATTAATATTTTCATCCGTAATTCTGATGATGTAGAAAAAGACTTTCATAATTTTAATTACGATGAATTTGTTCCTGAATTATGGGAAACCACTGCGTTAGACTTTCTAAATCAGGTATCAAAATTAGCACAAGAATATTTGGATAAAGATAACTAATCATAGTCATTTTTAATGTGATAGTAAATAAAGAGGTAAAATATAATGGAAATGAGAGAAAAATTGCAGTACATAGATAAGCTTACAAATGCTATTGATAGGAACGATTTTGAATTATTTCACAACATACTCAATGAGTTGCAAGGAAATTATCTTAATGTCGCACCGCTAATGTTATTAGACAATATTAATCGTCTTATCTATGCCGCCCAAAATATAAAAGGATTTTTTAGTATCCGTCATTATGATATCGATGAACCAAAGTTATGTGAAACTATTTCCGCCGTATTAGAACATCTGAATCAGTCATCAAAAATAATGCAAAGTTATATAAACAAACAACATGAAAAGGACAAATAAATCAACTTTGTATCCATGAAATTTTCAAATAAAAAACGCTTTTGAAGGTGAAAAATCAATTATATATCACACTTCAAAAGCGTCATTTAATAATAACAGCCATCCATATATGGCCATAATAAAAAACACTACAGAATATTATTATGATTTTAATGACCAGCATCCATAAAACCAATTAAATAATTATATCATCATGACTTTAATTATAATATATGGCAGACTGTATGTGGATTTTCTAAATTATATAATCAAAAAAGTGGAATATTATTTAGATAATAGTAAACAAATAACGGCTCCAAGTGAGAAAACTATGCAGAAAATCACATTAATTACAGGCGGATCTCGCGGCATTGGTCGCGCAACCGCGCTTTATCTGGCAGAGAAAGGGCATCATATTGGTATTGGTTACCACTCTAATCAAGCTCAAGCGCTGGAAGTCACAGAAATTATCCATGAAATGGGCGGTAAAGCTATCGCCATTCAGGTCAATGTCGCTGATGAACAACAAGTTGTAGAACTCTTCCAAAGAATTGATAAAGAACTCGGATGTATAACCGGTTTGGTGAATAATGCCGGTATTCTCAAACCACAAGCATCAATTGAACAACTCACCGCTGACCGCCTGAATGATATTTTTGCCGTCAATGTTGTAGGCAGTTTTCTCTGTGCACGGGAAGCAGTTAAAAGAATGTCTTTCCGACATGGTGGACAAGGCGGCTCAATTGTCAATGTTTCATCCGCCGCATCCCGACTGGGATCGCCGCACGAATATATAGACTATGCCGCATCGAAAGGTGCAATCGATACTTTGACCATCGGTCTGTCTCTGGAAGTAGCCGATCAGGGAATCCGGGTAAATGCCGTTCGTCCCGGATTTATCTATACCAATATGCACGCCGATGGCGGCGAACCAAATCGCGTTGAGCGGGTGAAAAATTCCTTACCAATGAAACGCGGCGGGCAACCGAAAGAAGTTGCACAGGCTATATACTGGTTGCTATCGGATGAAGCTTCATACGTAACCGGGAATTTTATTGATCTGGCTGGAGGGAAATAGTACTTAAAAACAAGTATAGATTGAGCTGAATTTACCAATACATGGATAAAGAAACCAGAAAACAAAAGACGTCCTATATTTTCAATCACTCTGAATCAATATTTAGGATGTATTATTAATTAGTATGGGCTGATATATTGATAACAGAACTCATTGCTATTTTCTGAGAATAATATGCCAAAACGCCCATCTAACTGAATGCAGATAAATCTACAACGACCAAAATCCTTAATACAACCAAGAGGTAAGTTATGAAAAACACTGACCCAAAACTTTATCAACATACGCCCACAGTTAGCGTCTACGATAATCGTGGCCTTACCATCCGCAATATCGATTTTCACCGCACTGTTGCGGGAGGAGATACAGATATTCGTATTACCCGCCACCAATATGATGCCAGAGGACACCTGAGCCAAAGCATTGATCCGCGTTTGTACGACGCCAAACAGACCGATAATTCGATAAATCCCAACTTCCTCTGGCAATACAATCTGACCGGCGATACTTTGCGAACAGAAAGTGCCGATGCCGGCCGTATCGTTGCCCTCAATGATATTGAAGGCCGTCAGGTATTGATCGTAACTGCAACTGGCGTCACTCAGACTCGACAATATGAAGCTAACACTCTGCCCGGCCGCCTATTATCCGTAAGCGAACAAGCTCCCGAAGAAAAGGCGCCCCGTGTTACTGAATATCTTATTTGGGCAAGTAATACACAAGCGGAGAAAGATCATAATCTTGCCGGTCAGTACGTGCGCCACTACGACACAGCCGGGGTAACGCAACTGAAAAGCCTGTCATTGACTGAAAATATCTTATCTCAGTCCTGCAAGTTGTTGGCCGATGGTCAGGAAGCAGATTGGATGGGTAACGATGAAACCCTCTGGCAGACCAAATTCAATAACGAAACTTACACGACACAAAGCACCTTTGATGCTACTGGCGCGTTGCTGACTCAAACCGATGCAACAGGCAACATACAGCGTTTGGCTTACAATGTAGCCGGGCAGTTAAAAGGTAGCTGGCTGACATTGAAAAACCAAAGCGAGCAAGTCATTATCAAATCCCTGACCTACTCCGCCGCAGGCCAGAAACTGCTTGAAGAACACGGTAACGGCGTTATCACCGAATACCGCTATGAACCAGAAACCCTACGGTTGATTAGCACGACGACCCGCCGTCAATCAGATAACAAAGTGTTACAAGATCTACGCTATGAACATGATCCGGTCGGGAACATTATCAGTGTTCGTAATGATGCAGAAGCCACTCGTTTCTGGCGCAATCAGAAAATAGTCCCTGAAAACGTCTACACCTACGACTCCCTGTATCAGCTTATCAATGCAACAGGCCGCGAGATGGCTAATATCGGCCAGCAAAACAACCAACTTCCTTCACTAATCATCCCTCTGCCTACTGATGATAGCTCATATACCAACTATACTCGCAACTATAATTACGATCGCGGCGGCAATCTGGTGCAAATCCGGCACAGTTCACCCGCTACCCAAAATAACTACACCACAGATATAACCGTTTCCAATCGCAGTAATCGAGCAGTGTTGAGTTCACTTACCACAGATTCAACACAGGTAGATACGTTGTTTGATGCCGGTGGTCACCAAAGAAAACTACTACCGGGGCAAGATCTAAGCTGGAATGCCCGGGGCGAACTACAACAGGTAACGCCAGTGAGCCGCGAAAATGCCAGTGATCGGGAGTGGTATCGTTATGGCAACGACGGCATGCGGCAGTTAAAAGTCAGTGAACAACAGGCAGGCAACAATACTCAGCAACAACGAGTCACTTATCTTCCCGGATTGGAACTACGTACAACGCAAAGTGGAACCACGATATCGGAAGACCTGCATGTTATTACCGTGGGGGCAGCAGGTCACGCACAGGTACGGGTTCTCCATTGGGAAACCACGCCACCAGCCGGTATCAGCAATAATCAGCTCCGTTATAGCTATGATAATTTGATTGGTTCCAGTCAACTTGAACTGGATAATGAAGGACAAATTATCAGTCAGGAAGAGTATTATCCATTTGGCGGTACAGCGTTATGGGCAGCAAGAAACCAAATAGAAGCCAGCTATAAAATCCTCCGTTATTCAGGTAAAGAACGAGATGCTACCGGACTCTACTATTACGGCTATCGTTATTATCAACCGTGGGTGGGTAGATGGTTAAGCGCCGATCCGGCGGGAACAGTTGATGGACTTAATTTATATCGAATGGTGAAAAATAATCCGTCAACACTCATTGATATTTCTGGACTTAATTCTGAAACTCACAAGATTTTCGGGTTTAATATACAAATAGATAACCCAGAAGAAGAATGGGAATCAACACAAATAAGAGTCAAAAACAAATTCTTAAATTTCGGCTCTGTAGATACTTTAACAGCAGAAAGAAAATATGGGCTCAATGTACCAGAAGAATTATTCGATAGACAGATTGAAAAAGATGAATCGATATTAACTTTCAAAAAAAACCTACCCATAAGCTGTATTAGCAGCACAGAGTATACCCTTGATATCTTATATAACAAAAATGAAACTAAACCATTCCCCTACGAAAGTGAAGCAACAATTGGAGCAGATCTGGGAGTAATAATGTCCGTAGAATTTGGAAATAAATCAATTGAAAACGCATCAGACATAGATTTAAAAGAAGACGTTCTACCATTAAGAAAATCCACGGATAAAACAGTCCTGCCAGATTTAAAACAAGGGTTAATGATAGCGGAGAAAGTAACAAGTAAAGGGAAAGCGTATCCTTTTCATTTTGGCGCCGCAATAGCTGTTGTATACGATAAGGAGAAAAAAGTAGCCGCTTCAATTTTGACAGATCTATCTGAGCCTGAAAGAGAGGAAGGAGCTCATTTACAAAGCTCACAAACGGTAAACGCAATGTTTATCAAAAACGTAAATGAATTTCGAGGCGATGATTATCCAGAAAGTAAATATAGTATCGGATTAGTTAAAGCTGAAAAACGTCAGCCGGTAGTAACCAAAAAGCGGGCACTCCCAGAAGATGCCCCGTCATCATCCAGAAATAAAAAATTGCATGTACATTAATCTCTGTGCCTTAATCAAAGGTTCTGTACATAAGCTCGTATAACTATTATCTCACTAAAGGTGGCCGTGCAAACGGTCACCAAACTCAATAATAAAACCATCACGAATCTGATTAACCCAACCAATTAAAAATAGATTTTGAAATAACAGTCACAAAAATATCGCCTGGATCACACTTTAAATAACAAAACCGCCTTCCCAACGAAAAGTACCAGCGAACCTTCCGAAAATCTATTCAAGAAACGCCGTTCTAAAGCTTCAATTAAGAAACACAAAACAAACATTAAATTAACATTTCCGTGCCAATATTGATTATATTATACCCTATGGATTTCAAGATGCATCGCGACGGCAAGGGAGCGAATCCCCGGGAGCATAGAAAACTATGTGACCGGGGTGAGTGAGCGCAGCCAACAAAGAGGCAACTTGAAAGATGACGGGTATATATCAAGACAGGCGCTTTTTATGACGACTGTGAGGTAGACATGAAACCAGAAGATTTTCGCGCCGACAAAAAACGTCCTTTCACCGGTGAAGAGTACCTGAAAAGCCTTCAAGATGGCCGCGAAATTTACATTTATGGCGAACGCGTAAAAGATGTCACTACACATCCCGCATTCCGCAATTCTGCTGCTTCAATCGGTCAGTTGTACGATGCCCTGCACGCCCCGGAAACCCATGACGCCCTGTGCTGGAATACCGATACCGGCAATGGCGGGTACACTCACAAATTCTTCCGCTTTGCTACCAGTGCGGATGATCTGCGCCAACAACGTGATGCTATCGCTGAATGGTCACGTCAAACTTATGGCTGGATGGGCCGTTCACCTGACTATAAAGCGGCTTTCGGCAACGTACTCGGCGCATTCCCTGAATATTATGGTCAATTCGCGGATAACGCCCGTACCTGGTATAAACGTATTCAAGAAACGGGCGTTTACTTTAACCATGCCATTGTCAATCCACCTATCGATCGCCATAAACCCGCCGATCAGACACGTGATGTCTATATTAAACTAGAAAAAGAAACGGATGCCGGTATTATCGTCAGCGGCGCAAAAGTGGTAGCAACTAACTCAGCCCTGACTCACTATAACTTTATCGGTTTTGGTTCCGCGCAAGTCATGGGAGATAACCCTGATTTTGCCTTGATGTTTGTCGCCCCAATGGATGCGGAAGGCGTAAAATTGATCTCCCGCGGCTCCTATGAATTGGTGGCAGGCGCAACAGGTTCCCCATTCGATTATCCCTTATCCAGCCGTTTTGATGAAAACGATGCGATTCTGGTGATGGATAAAGTACTTATCCCTTGGGAAAATGTCCTGATTTATCGTGATTTTGACCGCGCGCGTAATTGGGCAATTCAAGCGGGTTTCACCAGCCTGTTCCCATTACAAGCTTGTGTACGGCTAGCGGTGAAGCTGGATTTCATTACCGCCCTGTTACAAAGGAGCCTGGAGTGTACCGGTGTAATCGAATTCCGTGGCGTTCAGGCTAACTTGGGTGAAGTGGTTGCCTGGCGTAATCTGTTTTGGTCACTGAGCGATGCGATGTGGGCAGAAGCCAAACCGTGGAAAGGCGGCGCTTATCTGCCGGATACTCAGGCAATACAAACTTATCGCGTTATGGCGCCAACAGCCTACACTAAGATTAAGAATATTATTGAAAGTAACGTCACCAGTGGCCTAATTTATCTACCATCCAGTGTACGTGATATGAATAACCCAGAAATTGATAAATATCTGGCCCGGTATGTTCGGGGTTCTAACGGTATCGATCACGTTGAACGTATCAAGATTTTAAAACTGATGTGGGACGCCATTGGCAGTGAATTTGGCGGTCGTCACGAGTTGTACGAAATCAACTATGCCGGTAGCCAAGATGAAATTCGGATGCAATGTCTGCGCCATGCTCATGGCTCTGGCAATATGAAAAAAATGATGGATATGGTTGATCGCTGCCTTGCCGATTATGATCAACATGGCTGGCGCAGACCACATTTATACAATAATAGCGATATTAACCAGTTAGATAAGCTGCTGAAATAATCGGTAGCAGGAGGCCAATATGTCTGTAGAAAATGAACATCGCCAGCACTTCAGAGATGCGATGGCGAGTCTGTCAGCAGCGGTGAATATCGTCACCACCGATGGCCATGCCGGATGCTGTGGTATCACTGCCACAGCGGTATGCTCAATCACCGATACGCCACCCACGCTGATGGTATGCATTAACCGCAGCAGTGCTATGAATACCGTTTTTCAGGAAAATGGCCGCCTGTGCGTAAACATTTTAAACCACGAACAAGAATTGATGGCACGCCACTTTGCCGGTATGACCGGCGTCAGCATGGAAGAACGTTTTCGCTGGAATATCTGGCAGACAGGGCCATTAGGCCAACCGGTGTTAACCGGCACCCTTGCAAGCCTTGAAGGTGAAATCGAACAGGTGCAAGAAGTGGGGACGCATAACGTGTATCTGGTTCAGATTAAACATATCACGGTGAGCGAACAAGGCCACGGCCTCATCTATTTCAAGCGTAATTTCCGTCCAGTCATGTTGGAAATTGAAGCCGCCGCAGTTTAACTGCCTCTCTACTAGGTAGTGATTGTTCTTCCACTATTCGGGCCCTGAGCGGCCTGAATAGCATTTCTTTGTCAACACCTCTATTCAGCCCTTTTCCTAATCATTTTTGGCATTCACCTGATGAATATACTATTAAATTCAATACTAATATCTTTATGTTAGTGTGATCACTCACTAGGAACATATTTTAACCATATAATAATCTACTGCCCTCCGATCACTTGAATAAAGTACATAAAAAAACCACTTTAGCGACAGATCATGTCACTGAATGTCACTGTACATTTCCAAGTGTATTTCAATCAATAATGACCAATCAGAGGCAATTAACTATGAATAAACCCGTATCCATCGGTTTATTACAACAACCCAAGCCGTTCTTTATGATTTTCTTCGTCGAGCTTTGGGAACGATTCGGCTACTACGGCGTACAAGGCGTTCTCGCTGTCTATTTTGTTCAAAAATTGGGATTTTCCCAGGAACAAGCGTTTATTACCTTCGGTGCATTTGCCGCGTTGGTTTTTGGTTTGATTTCTATTGGCGGCTATATAGGCGACCACTTACTGGGAACTAAACGAACCATTGTGTTAGGCGCCATTGTGCTGGCAATCGGCTACTTTATGACTGGCCTTTCTATCCTACACCCTGATTTAATTTTCTACGCATTGGGAACCATCGCCGTTGGTAACGGCCTGTTCAAAGCCAACCCAGCCAGCCTACTGTCTAAATGCTATCCCCCCAAAGATCCTCGTCTGGATGGGGCTTTTACACTATTTTATATGTCAATCAACCTCGGCTCGCTGTTCTCACTCGCTCTCGCTCCCGTTGTTGCGGAAAAATTTAGTTATGCCGTTACCTACAATATTTGTGGTATTGGTCTGATTATCGCGTTGTTAGTCTATATTTTTTGTCGCAATACCGTCCGTAATATTGGTTCTGAACCCGACCATCGACCAATCAACTATAAAAACCTATTTCTGGTAGTGGCAGGAAGCGTTGCAATGGTTTACGTCTGCGCATGGCTGATGCACAACGTGAAAATAGCGAATATTATGCTGATTACCCTCTCTGTCATCGTGGTGTTTATCTTCTTCCGGGAAGCATTTAAACAGGATAAAGCAGGCCGTAACAAAATGTTTGTTGCTTTCATTTTGATGCTGCAAGCGATTGTGTTCTTCATCCTGTATGCCCAAATGCCAACTTCGCTAAACTTCTTCGCCATCCATAACGTTCACCATCAGTTGCTTGGTTTTAATATCAATCCGGTCAGTTTCCAGGCCCTTAACCCATTCTGGATCGTTGTTGCCAGCCCGATACTCGCCGTACTATACACTCACTGGGGCGCTAAAGGTAAGGACCTGACCATGCCAGCCAAATTTGCGGTTGGTATGTTCCTGTGCTCTTTAGGTTTCCTCACTGCCGCCGCTGCCGGTTTGTGGTTTGCAGATGAACAAGGTTTGACCTCTGCTTGGTTTATTGTTCTGATTTATCTCTTCCAAGGCGTCGGAGAATTGATGATCAGCGCATTGGGCCTGGCAATGATTGCAGCCCTTGTTCCTCAGTACCTGATGGGTTTTATTCTGGGGATGTGGTATTTAACTCAAGCAACTTCCTCCTTACTCGGCGGCTATGTCGCAGCCCTGACGGCCGCACCGAAAGGTATTACTGACCCATTGCAAACATTACCAGTCTATACCAGCGTATTCGGCAAAATTGGGATTGCCACCTTTATCGTCGCTATCATCATGGCGGTCACCGTGCCGTGGCTGAACCGTATGATGAATGAAAAACAAAAAATATGATTTGATCTAAAATAAAAAAACCTCGCCACAGGAGGAAATACCGCTCATGTAACCTGCTCCCACAACTCAATCACCAGTGATAGTGGGGGCTTCTTATGACCTCGATTAGCCGTCGCTAATCGCTTCCGTGTCAGCGGGATCTGGCAAACCGATAGCCTGCCTAGCCAGCAGTTGATACAGGAAGTGGAAAACAGAGAAGATTAAAAGGACAAAAAACATTATTACATTCTCCCTTTCCAATCGTTTGCTTCACTCATCACAAAATATTAATCATCTTACTTTTCATAAAACACCATTCAAAACAATATTAAATTGCCTTCAAAACTAGTCATATGGAATCCCTCACCGGCATTTTTGTAATAAGCAAGGAATTCCATTAGTCAAATATGAACATCTAGAATTTAGTAGCTTTGAACATTACGAAAGGCGGGTAATATCGTAGACTTTCAGTATCCTTTGAAACACCAGCGTCACTGTGTTCAAAAAGCTCAATAGTTTTGAACCCGGCCTCGTTCAAAGTTTTGTAATATGTCTCTTTATGCCAATGCGTATCTGAAATCTTAAAAATACTTCCATTTGGCATATCTAAATACACTGGCTTGCTTTCCCCATCACTATATTTTTTATTTAGATCACCGCTCATAAAAGAACTGAACTTAATCCCAACGGAGTCCGGATTGGTATCCAATACGTAAAAAATGCCGCCAGGTTTTAATGTCCTGTGAACTTCCTTAGCGATTTTCAAAAGATCAGACTTTTTACTGTTAGTAACGAACACGTAACAGCATATAGCTGCGTCGAAAGTATTATCATCGAAGTTAAGGACATCAGTTGTGATTTGATGATAAAAACTATTGCCACGATTGATGTTGCTGGAGGCTTTGTCCACCATAGTTTGTGAAATATCCACTCCCGTTACCATCTTTATGCCTCCAGCAATTAGCCGACGTGACACTTTCCCACCACCACAACCATAATCAAGAACCGATACGTTTTGTCCCAAACTCTCCTTAAGGTTCTCAATCAACGGCGTGTACCCAAGTCTTTCTTCCAAATAATCATCATATTGATCGAATAAGTTTGAAGCCTCTTCATTCATCCAGTCAGTATTCATTTGTCATCTCATATTCATTTATGTGTAGTAATAACCCAAAAAGGTCTAGATTTACCTATTTCAGCCCATTCATATTGAATTCAGTCACAATATTCTCTTTTTTACAGGAGGTTTATCGCATATATAACCAATCAACTTCAACCCTGCATCTTCAAGTTAATTAGGTATATTACCACTCCAAAAATAGTTTAAAAAAAACAATAACTATATTCATTAAAAATCATTACTTCATATAGAATGATATATAGTCGAGATAATTACTATACCCGTCATCTTTCAAGTTGCCTCTTTGTTGGCTGCACTCGCTCACCCCGGTCACATAGTTTGCCATGCTCCCGGGGATTCACTCCTTTGCCGTCGCGATGCATCTTGAAATCCATAGGGTATATAATAATAACCAAAAAAATTTCCTACAGCCTTCATTGCTTCAAACCCAAAAGAAAAAATGTTCATTGAATGCTATCTGACAATTGCTTAGAACAGGCCAGAAAACAGTCGAAATAATATCTTTTCTAATTTTCCTCTTCGCTTATCACAAAATATTAATCATTTTACTTTTCATAAAACACCATTAAAAATAACAGTAATTATTTCATAATTTTATCACTCAAAAAGTAATTATTATAAGTGTGATTATAAATTTTGTTATTGCATTGCCGCAGTAATTTAAATAAATAATATATAATAACGTCATGAAATAATTAATGTGAGAATAATACCATTTTATCTATCCACTATTTTCAACTTATTTCAGTCCGTTATCAGACATCATATTTGCTGCCTTATTCTAATGAATATCAATAACTTTTCTATTGTATTCATAATACGCAAGGCAGCATAAATGTTTTATTTACTTAACATTTAAAAGGAATAATCATGAGCACACTCACCCCCGAATTGACACAACAGGCACAAAAAGCTAACCGACTGCATGAAGCGAGTATCCTCAAACGTGCTAATCCCCAACTACAAAATGCAATACATCTTGCTATTACAGAGCCCCATGCTGACCAGCAAGGTTATAACAGTAAATTCGGTGGCCGCGCTAGCCAGTATGTCGCCCCCGGCTCAGTTGCTTCTATGTTCTCTCCCGCCGCTTATCTGACTGAACTTTATCGGCAGGCGCGCGGTTTACATGCAGATAATTCCGATTATCATTTGGATAAACGCCGCCCTGATTTAAAATTACTGACACTCAGCCAGCAAAATATGGATGATGAAGTTTCTACACTTTCTCTATCTAATAAGGTGTTGCTGGAGGGGATTAAGACGCTGAACGGGCTGGAAGGCCATACTAATGTGATGCAAGAGCTATCAACCTTTCGCCCTGCTGGTTCAATGCCATATCACGATGCTTATGAAAATATATGCAAAGTTATTCAATTACAGGCTCCGACATTCGACCAATTTAATCCATCTCCAGAAACAGATATCACCAAACTGAAATATCAAGCTTCCCTGTTGGGTATGAATATTTCCATCTCGCCTGAACTATTTAATATCCTAACAGAGCAGATTACAGATGATGATGAAGAGATTAAAAGGCTCTATAAAAAAAACTTTGACGATATTCAGCCTTCTTTAATGGCAACGCTAGAATATCTAAAAAGCTATTATAATTTGACTGATGAGGAAGTTAACCAATTTATTGACCAACGAAATATTAGGCTAATACATAAGGAAATGAATGACGAATATGGTAGCCAACAACCAGCTCAATATTATCTACTCAGGCTTAATAAGATTATTCTTCTGTCACGAGCCACAGAAATGGCACCAGAAATCCTTAAAAATATTGCTTTTAGTAGCACTTATCAGGCAATATCCCAACCTATAGAAGTCATTCTGGAATATGCCCCTACTATATACGATGAACTGAATGACATACCAAACATCAACCCAGAGATATTAAAGAAAATCTTTCGCGTTAAATACTATATGCAGCGTTACAATATTGATGCTGAAACTGCATTGATCCTGTGTAATGCGCCAATTTCACAAAATTATTATAGCCGTAGTTCCGATCAATTTAGTCGTTTATTTAATACCCCACCATTGAATGGTCAGGATTTTCACGTTTGGGATGAAGAGATTAATTTAAGCCCAAACAATACAGATAGCTGGCAAAAACAAGTGCTTAAACGGGCTTTTAATGTCGATGATATTTCACTTTATCAATTACTAAAGATGACTCATCGTAATAATGACAATGGAAAAATAATCAATAATTTAACTAATATTTCTTATCTCTATTTAGCCAAATTACTGGCGGATATCCATCAGTTAACTGTTAATGAACTGCATTTACTGTTGGTTGCCATAGGTGAAGGATCAACCAGTTTATCTGGGGTCAGTGATGACGATCTGTCTGTTCTGATTGACAAACTTTATAGCGTTACCCAGTGGTTGCATACACAGAAATGGAATATGTACCAATTGTTTATGATGACCACCACCAGCTATAACAAAACCCTGACGCCAGAAATCCAGAACCTGCTAGATACCGTCTACAATGGTTTGCAAGGCTTCAACAGCGAAGATGAGACAAATCTTCTGTTGAAAATGTCTCCTTATATCGCCGCCGCTCTGCAATTGCCGTCTGAAAATGCAGCTTATTATGTACTCATCTGGGCAGATAAACTCAAACCCGGTGCTGGTGCAATGACCGCAACAAAATTCTGGGGATGGTTACAAGCTTTACATAATCCAGAACAATCAACCACTGTAACAGAAGAACAAGCAGTCCAATATTGCCAGTGTCTGGCACAACTGGCGCTGATTTATCATTCCATCGGCCTTAGTGAAAACACCTTACGTCTGTTTGTCACACAACCGCAACTCTTTGGTCTTACCGCAGGAACAACGTCAACACACAATGCATTATCACTGATAAAGCTGACGCATTTTACTAACTGGGTTAGCTCTCTGGGTGAAAAAGCCTCTTCTGCATTGGCCGAATTTGAAAAAGGAACATTAGAAGCCAAACAGCTGGCTGATGCCATGAATCTTGATAAAAATCTACTGGAGCAAGCCAAGACTCAAGCCAAAGTTAATTTCTCCAACTGGACATCTATCGACATCATCCTGCAATGGATTAATATCGCGCGTCAATTGAACGTTTCTCCGCAAAGCGTTTCAGATCTGGTGAAATTATTAACCACAGCCCTCTCCCAGACCTATGACAAATGGGAAAACGTCGCTGCGACATTAACCGCAGGACTAGACACCCAAAAGGCCGATGCCCTGCATATTTTTCTGGATGAGTCTCGTAGCGCCGCATTGAGTAAATACTATATCGGTCAAGTTGCCAGTCAAAATCCAGCGATTAAAAACCGTGATGATCTGTACCAGTATTTATTGATTGATAACCAAGTTTCCGCCGCCATCAAAACCACGCCGATTGCAGAAGCTATCGCCAGCATCCAACTGTATGTCAACCGGGCATTGAAAAAGATGGAAAGTGATGCAGTCACAAGTGTCATCTGCCATCCGTTTTTTACCCATTGGGATAAATACAACAAACGCTACAGCACTTGGGCCGGAATCTCTCAGCTCGTTTACTACCCTGAAAATTACATCGATCCGACGATACGTATCGGGCGAACAAAAATGATGGATACGTTGCTGCAATCCATCAGCCAGAGTCAATTAAATACCGACACGGTAGAAGACGCCTTTATGTCTTATTTGACGTCGTTCGAACAGGTGGCTAATCTGGAAGTCGTCAGCGCCTATCATGATAATGCCAATAGCAATCAGGGATTAACCTATTTTATCGGGTACAGTAAAACCGAAGTTAATCAATATTACTGGCGTAACGTGGATCACAATAAATTCAGCGACGGTAAATTCCCTGCCAATGCCTGGAGTGAATGGCACAAAATTGATTGTCCAATAAATCCCTATCAGAGCACTATTCGCCCAGTAATTTTCCAATCCCGCCTGTATTTAATTTGGCTGGAACAGAAGAAAGTCTCTAAACAGGCAGATAATAATCAAACTGTCGAAGATTATTATTATGAACTAAAACTAGCACATATCCGTTATGACGGAACCTGGAACACACCAATCAGCTTTGATGTGAATGACAGAATCCCCGAAGTTTTGAAAATGTCTAAATCGAAGTTATTAGAGATATCGAAGCTATTAGAACAATTGAAAAAATACCAAAAGCAATTAGAAGATAAACTGAAAGAACAGCAGGAATTTGTAGAGAAAATAAAACCACTCTTACCACTGAATCCAATAAGTCCACCAATGCCTATAGAGCCACAAGGATCATTGCAACTATTGCCACCGCTAATAGAACAACGGAAAAAACAACTAGCACAATGGGAGAAAGAATTGAATGAACAGGGGCAATCAACGACAGAGATAAGCGTAAGGGAAAAACAGTTGGAATTAAATGAACAGGATATACAGAAGCAACAAAATTTACTGAAACAGCAACTAGGGTTCTATTGTACAAATCACCAAGACAATAAATTGTTAGTCATGTTTTATCAAAAAAATGATAAACTGGATAAATATACAGAATATGCGCCAATAAAAGGGCTATATATTTCTTCAAATATATTACCTGAAGATATAAATCTCGGAGATTACATACCTAACATTCGTAACCAGTTTGATGTCGATATTGGAGTCAACAGTATCATTAAGGTGAATAACCGGTATGAAATCTCTTCACCAGTAGAAATAGGTGACAATAATATCCTGACCCTTCACAATGATATAAACGGGGCGCAATATATGCAATGGGGAGCCTATCGTATCCGCCTTAATACGCTGTTCGCCCGTAAATTAATTAGCCGCGCCACGGCCGGGATCGATACTATTTTAAGTATGGAAACACAGAAATTGCCAGAACCTCAGTTAGGAAAAGGATTTTTTGCTAATTTTACTCTTCCTAAATATGATAAAAACGTACATGGCAATGAGCGTTGGTTTAAAATTCATATAAGAAATGACAACAGATTGATGAATCAATACCACAAGGGAACACTAGCTGATAGCGAAACCAACGTCACTCTTTTTATTCCTTGGGCTAATACACAAAAACTCGTCGAAATAGCAGTAGAATATGAAGGGAAATTTCATCAGGATCAACAAAGATGGGAAACCGCTTTATTTAATTTTGATGAAAATAATAAGAAATTTGTGTTGGTTAATGATGTTGATAATAAAGAAGTTGTGATAAACGATATTGACGCGATCGTCAATAAATATAAAGGTTTTCTTGATATTTCTATTCTTATCGATCAAAACACAGAACCCATGGATTTCAACGGAGCTAATAGCCTCTATTTTTGGGAATTGTTCTATTATGCTCCGATGTTAATTGCTCAGCGCCTAATACACGAACAAAACTTCGATGAAGCTAATCGCTGGCTGAAATATATCTGGAATCCGTCCGGTCATATTAAACATGGTCAGATTCAGCATTACCACTGGAATGTCCGCCCATTATTGGAAGATACCAGTTGGAACGATGATCCACTCAATTCCGTCGATCCCGATGCTATAGCGCAATATGATCCCATGCACTATAAAGTCGTTACTTTTATGCGCACCCTTGATCTGTTGCTGGACCGTGGAGATTATGCCTATCGTCAGTTAGAACGAGACACGCTCAATGAAGCCAAGATGTGGTATATGCAAGCACTGCATCTGTTAGGCGATAAACCTCATCTATCGTTCAGTTCAGAGTGGAGCAAACCGAGTTTAGGCGACGCTGCCAGAACGGAAAAACAAGAGCAACACGCCCAAGCAATGGCCGCTCTGCGACAAGGTGATGTTAGTCGGCACAGCAACCCAACAGATCATTTCTTGCCACAGGTCAATGAAGTGATGCAAAACTACTGGCAAAAATTGGAACAACGGCTGTACAACCTGCGTCATAACCTCTCTATTGACGGCCAACCGCTACATCTGCCTATTTACGCTACACCGGCAGATCCAAAAGCATTACTTAGCGCCGCTGTCGCCAGCTCCCAAGGTGGAGTAGCTCTCTCACAGCCATTTATGTCACTGTGGCGTTTCCCACACATGCTGGAAAACGCGCGTGGTATGGTCAGTCAGCTCACTCAATTCGGCTCCACGTTACAAAATATTATCGAACGTCAGGATGCGGAAGCTTTAAACACGCTCTTGCAGAATCAAGCAGCAGAACTGATATTGACTCATCTCAACATACAGGACAAAACCATCGCAGAGTTGGATGCGGAAAAAACCGTACTGGAAAAATCCAAAGCCGGGGCGCAATCACGCTTTGACAGCTACAAAAAGTTATACGACGAAAATATCAATGCGGGTGAAAACCGGGCTATGGCATTGCATGCCTCCGTTGCCGGCCTCAGCTCTGCCCTGCAAGCATCACGTCTGGCGGGCGCTGCGCTTGATCTGGCGCCCAACATTTTCGGTTTTGCTGATGGCGGTAGCCGTTGGGGAGCGATTGCCGAAGCGACAGGTAATGTTATGGAATTCTCCGCCAGTGTGATGAACACCGAAGCGGATAAAATCAGCCAGTCTGAAGCCTATCGCCGTCGCCGTCAGGAATGGGAAATCCAGCGTAATAATGCCGAAGCAGAGATAAAACAAATCAATGCTCAACTTCAATCGCTGGCAGTACGCCGTGAAGCCGCGGTATTGCAGAAAGCCAGCCTAAAAACCCAACAGGAACAGACTCATGCTCAATTGACTTTCCTGCAACGTAAATTCAGTAATCAAGCGTTGTACTACTGGCTACGCGGTCGGCTAGCTGCTATTTACTTCCAATTTTACGATTTGGCCGTAGCGCGTTGTCTGATGGCTGAAATGGCTTATCGTTGGGAGACTAATGACACCACAGCAAGCTTTATCAAACCCGGCTCCTGGCAAGGAGCCCATGCGGGTTTACTGGCTGGCGAAACTTTGATGCTGAATCTGGCACAAATGGAAGATGCCCATTTGAGGTGGGATCAACGCGCTCTGGAAGTAGAACGGACCATTTCATTGACGCAACACTATGAAGCACTGCCAGAAAAATCGTTTAATTTAGCCACACGGATTTCTACCTTGCTAGCAGGTAGTACAACTACCCCTGTTAAAAACCATCCCGTTACATTAGAAAACGACCAACTCAGTGCCAAAATCTCTCTGTCAGGTCTGTCATTAGATAATGACTACCCAGATGGCAACGGCGTAGGCAACATTCGACGCATTAAACAAATCAGTGTCACCTTGCCAGCCCTGTTAGGGCCATATCAGGATGTACAAGCCATTCTGTCCTACGGAGGAAATGAAATCGGATTAGCTGAAAGCTGTAAATCACTGGCAATCTCTCATGGGATCAATGACAGTGGTCAATTCCAGTTGGATTTTAACAACAGTAAATTCTTGCCGTTTGAAGGGATAGCGATTAACGATACTGGCACATTGACACTCAGTTTCCCCAATGCGACTGGCAAACAGCAAACCACGTTGCAGACACTGAGTGATATCATTCTGCATATTCGCTACACCATCCGCCAATAACCACCTCAATTAAATACCAAAAACAGGCTCCTAAACGGGGCCTGAACTTTTCACGAATATATACCACTCACAGTCTGCTCTCTTAACCTGTCTGGCGCTCGTTATAACAGAGATATTTCCTTTTCTCGTGAGTTCCATTGCCTACTATAAAACATCAACCCTCTTCTTTTTCATAACATGCAATATGTAACAAATGCAATTATTTCATTTGTTTATTGTTAACCAATTATATTACTTATGATGTAATTATAAATTTTGTTATTGCATCACAATAGCCATTTAAATAAATAATAACGTTACGAAATAGTTGATAGTTAAATGGTGTTTTTTATTTAGCCGTTATTTTCAACCTAATTTCAGACTGTTATCAGACGTTACCTGTGTTGCCTTTGTTTTGATGGATATATACCCAATGGATTTCAAGATGCATCGCGACGGCAAGGGAGCGAATCCCCGGGAGCATAGATAACTATGTGACCGGGGTGAGCGAGTGCAGCCAACAAAGAAGCAACTTGAAAGATGACGGGTATAAGTAACCTTATTTATATCCACGGTACTCAGGCCAGCATAAATGTTTTATTGAACTAACATTTAAAAGGAATAAACATGAACACATCCACAACCAATATCAATGACATTTTGAAACGTAAAGGTTTTAATTCAAAAACTGATATTTGCCATCTCTCTTTTGAAGAGCTTCGCAGAAAAGTGAAGGACGAACTATCGTGGTCACAGACCCAAAGCTTATATCTTGAAGCACAACAAGAACAAAAGAAAAATCTCCTGCATGAAGCCCGCATTCTGAAACGCGCCAATCCTCATTTACAAAGTGCGGTCCATCTTGCCCTGACAACACCTCATGCCGACCAGCAAGGTTATAATAGCAGATTTGGCAATCGCGCCAGCAAATATACAGCCCCTGACGCTATTTCTTCTATGTTTTCTCCCGCGGCTTATCTGGCTGAACTTTATCGTCAGGCACGGAATTTACATGATGAAAATTCTATTTATCATTTGGATACACGGCGTCCGGATCTCAAGTCATTGATGCTTAGCCAGAAAAATATGGATACGGAGATTTCCACACTTTCTCTGTCTAATAACATATTGCTAGCGGGGATTAAAACTCAGCCTGATTTGAACAGCCACACTAAAGTAATGAAAGCGTTATCCAATTTCCGCGTTTCTAGTATGATGCCATATCACGATGCTTATGAAAGTGTACGTAAGATTATTCAATTACAGGCTCCGGTGTTTGAACACGTTAGTACATCACCAGAAACGACTATTGATGAATTAAAGTATCAAACTTCTCTGTTGGAGATTAATGCTTCTGTCTCGCCTGAATTATTTACTATTCTGACAGAAGAGATTGGAGCAGAAAACACCGCAAAAGACCTTTATGAGAAGAATTTTGGTAGAATTAAACCTTCTCTTAAAATTGAACCTTCTCTGATAATAGAGCCGAATTATCTGAAAAGTTATTATAATTTATCTGATAAAGAATTTAACCAATTTCATTTTATTGATCAGGAAATTAATTTTGGTCAACAGAAATACAATGAAAATCAGCAAATCGCTAAGGCAATCAACAGCAACAATTCGGTCGATGTTTATCAGATTACTTGGGAATACACCTCCAACAACCATAAGATAGAAGATATCAAATTATCCCCTCTCGGAGATAATAAATTTAACTTAAGTTTAAAACCAAAAGAAAACATAATACCTGGTACTAATGTATTAATTACATCAAACGGAAAAACGTTAGGAAATAGTTCAATTCAGGCAAACGAAAAATTCTCATGTGATATCACGTTAGAAACTATTTTCGCGTCGTTAATTAATCAAACTAGATCACAAAATACAGTAACAATTAGTCTAGAGTTGATAAATAATCGAGATAAACAACCAGATAAAGTAACCTTTACTATTAAAAACTATGATTACTTTCCTCTATTAAAACTTAATAAGTTTATTCGTCTATTCAAAGCTATAAACTTATCACCAACGGTATTAAGTAGAATCCTCCGCAGCATCAGTACAGAATTCAATATCAATAAAGAAATATTACAAAAAATCTTTCGTGTTAAATACTATATGCAACGTTATGGTATTGATGCTGAGACTGCACTAATACTGTGCAAAGCACCCATTTCAGAAAATTCTTCTCATCCCAATCTAACCAAATTACTGGCAGATATCCATCAGTTAACTATTGATGAATTAGGGGTACTACTAATTGCCATAGATGAAGGAAAAACCAATTTATCTGAGATTACTCATGACAATTTGGCTGTTCTAATTAGCAAACTCTATACCGTTACCCGTTGGCTGCATACACGGAAGTGGAGTGTGTATCAGTTATTTGCGATGACCACCACTGACTATAACAAAACTCTAGTCCCGGAAATACACAACTTACTCGATAATGTATATAACGGCCTGCAAGACTTTGACAAGAAAAAGGTAAAAACCAAAGAAGAGCTGTTAAAAGCCATATCTCCTTATATCGCCCCCGCTTTGCAATTACCATCTGAACATGCGGCATATTCCATACTCACCTGGGCAGATAAACTGGAACCCGGCACAGGAAAAATGACAGCGGAAAAATTATGGAACTGGTTGCGGAAAAACCCCGTTACAGCTCAACCTGAATTCCAAAAACAAGCTGAACCTGTGGTCCAGTATTGCCAGTGTCTAGCACAACTGGCACTGATTTATCGTTCCACCGGCCTTAACGAAAGCACCTTACGTCTGTTTGTGACAAAACCTCAACTTTTCAGCATGACAGAGATAACAGCACCAACACATCATTCCCTGATAACACTAACGCGTTTTACTGACTGGGTTAACTCACTAGGAGAAAACGCCTCTTCTATACTGACCGAGTTTGAAAAAGGAACATTAACAACAGAACTACTGGCTAACGCCATGAATCTCGATAACAATCTACTGGAGCAAGCCAAGACTCAAGCAGGAGCTCATTTTCCCAACTGGTCATCTATCGACGCCATCCGGCAATGGATTAATATCTCACGTCAATTGAACATCTCTCCACAAGACGTTTCTGCGCTGGATAAAATGCTGGTCACAGAATCGCCCTCTAATGACTACTCCCAATGGAAAAACGTCGCTGAGATATTAACCGCCGGGCTGGACACCCAAAAGACCAATGCTCTACATGCGTTTCTGGATGAGTCTCGCAGCGCTGCATTGAGTGAATACTATATTTATATGCGTAACCAAATTAGAAAAGATATAGTCATTAAAAACCGTGACGATCTATATCAATACCTATTGATCGATAATCAGGTTTCCGCCGCCATTAAAACCACGGAGATTGCGGAAGCTATCGCCAGTATCCAACTGTATATTAACCGCGCGTTGAAAAATATGGAGGGAGATACTGTCACAAGCGTCACCAGCCGCTCATTCTTCACCAACTGGGATAAATACAATAAACGCTACAGCACTTGGGCCGGTATGGCTAAACTCCTTTACTATCCAGAGAATTACATCGATCCGACACTACGTATTGGGCAGACAAAAATGATGGATACGCTGCTGCAATCCATCAGCCAAAGCCAATTAAATATCGATACCGTAGAAGATGCCTTTAAATCTTATCTGACATCATTCGAACAAGTGGCTAATCTGGAAATCCTCAGTGCTTACCATGACAACATTAATAATGATCAAGGATTAACTTACTTTATCGGACGTAGTAAAACAGAAGTGAATCAATATTATTGGCGCAGTGTGGATCACAATAAATTCAGCGACGGAAAATTCCCTGCTAATGCCTGGAGTGAGTGGCACAAAATTGACTGCCCAATTAACCCTTACGAAGACACTATTCGCCCGGTAATTTTCCAATCCCGCCTGTATCTTATCTGGCTGGAGCAGAAAAAGACGGCTAAACAGGAAGGTGACAAAACCACCTCGGGTTATTATTATGAACTGAAACTAGCGCATATTCGTTATGACGGTACCTGGAATACACCAGTCACTATTAATGTAAAAAAAGAAATATCCGATTTAAGTCTGGGAAATAAGGCTCCTGGACTTTACTGCTCAAGCTTTCAAGGGAAAGATAAATTGCTGGTGATGTTTTATCAAAAAAAGAATCAATTAGATGAATACACAAACACAGCACCAATAAAAGGACTATATATCACTTCCAATATGTCTCCTAAGGAAATGATACCTGAAAGTTACAGACCTAATGTTCATAAACAGTTTGATACCAATAGTATTATAAGAGTCAATAATCGCTATGCAGAAAGCTACGAAATCCCTTCATCAGTAAACACTAATAACAGTTATGATTGGGGAGAGGGCTACCTGAGTATGGTATATGGTGGGAGTATTCTGATTACCCGAGACAAAAGCAATAGCTCAAAAATAAAAATCTCACCAAAGTTAAGAATTATTCATAATGGACTTGTAGGCCGACAACGCAACCAATGCAATCTGATGAAGAAATACGGCAAACTCGGTGATAAATTTATTATTTATACCACGCTAGGTATTAACCCGAATAATTTATCAAATAAAAAATTCATCTACCCTGTTTATCAATACGAAGGAAATACCAGTCAGCTTAGTCAAGGAAGACTCCTGTTTTATCGGGATAGCTCCACTAACTTTGTAAGAGCCTGGTTCCCTGCTACTGGATCACAACAAGCACAAGAAATATCCACAGATAATATCAATGGTAATGATGGCTATATCACCCATTCGCTTACAGACGAAGGATTATTCAGAAAATATTTCTATATGGATGACCACGGCGGAATTGATACCGATGTTTCTGGGCCAATAAACATCAACACAGCCATTCTCCCGGAAAAAGTTCAGGTAAAAGTGAATTCTGGCAGTCAGAGTAATCAGCAGAACACTTTTACAGCTAAAACACACGGTTCTAATAAACCATTACCCAGCTTCGAAGAGATGATTTATCAGTTCAAGCCTCTCGAAATAGACGTTTCGAATCTGAATTTTATTAATAATTCAGCGAGTGTTGATATCACCTTTACCGCATTTGCTGAGAAATCTGACGGTGACAAGAATGATCGTAATCTAGGCGAAGAACATTTCAACATTCGTGTTATCAAAAAGGCGAATATTAATGATGTCCTGACCCTGCACCATGATGCAAACGGAGCACAATATATGCAATGGGGAGTTTATCGTACTCGCCTTAATACACTGTTTGCCCGTAAATTAATTAGCCGCGCCAACGCCGGGATAGATACTATTTTGAGCATGGAAACCCAGAATATTCAGGAACCTAAATTAGGGGAAAATTCCCCTGATGCTACGGAACCAATGGACTTCAACGGCGCCAACAGTCTCTATTTCTGGGAACTGTTCTACTATACCCCAATGCTGATCGCTCAGCGTTTGCTGCACGAGCAAAACTTCGATGAGGCTAACCGTTGGCTGAAATATGTCTGGAACCCATCCGGTTATATTGTCAATGGTCAAATGCAACATTACCGCTGGAATGTCCGCCCATTACAAGAAGACACTAGTTGGAACGATGATCCGTTGGATTCATTTGATCCCGATGCCATAGCTCAACATGATCCCATGCACTACAAAGTCTCCACCTTTATGCGCGCCCTTGATCTGTTGATCGAACAGGGAGATTACGCTTATCGTCAATTGGAACGAGACACACTCGCCGAAGCCAAAATGTGGTATATGCAGGCACTACATTTATTGGGCGATAAACCTCATTTACCACTCAGTTCAACATGGAGTAATCCAGAGCTAGAAGAGGCCGCAGCTCTTGAAAAACAACAGGCACATGCCAAAGAAATAACAGATTTACGACAAGGCCAGCCTGCAAGTGGAAACAAAACAGATCTTTTCCTGCCTCAAGTCAACGAAGTGATGCTGAGCTACTGGCAGAAACTAGAACAACGGTTGTATAACCTGCGCCATAACCTCTCTATTGACGGTCAACCTTTACATCTGCCTATTTTCGCAGCACCGGCAGATCCAAAAGCGTTGCTCAGCGCCGCTGTCGCCAGTTCACAAGGAGGAAGTAATCTTCCGTCAGAATTCATATCAGTGTGGCGTTTCCCTCATATGCTGGAAAACGCCCGTAGTATGGTCAGTCAGCTAACCCAATTCGGCTCCACGTTGCAAAATATTATCGAACGTCAGGATGCAGAAGCATTAAACACTCTGTTGCAGAATCAGGCAGCAGAACTGATATTGACCAATCTCAGCATACAGGACAAAACCATCCAAGAGCTGGATGCTGAAAAAACCGTACTGGAAAAAACCCGCTCTGGAGCCCAGTCGCGTTTTGATAGCTACAGCAAATTCTACGATGAAGACATCAACGCAGGCGAAAAACAGGCAATGGCGTTGCGTGCTTCCGTCGCTGGCATCTCTACTGCCCTTCAAGCATCTCATCTGGCGGGCGCAGCACTTGATCTGGCGCCTAACATCTTCGGCTTCGCTGATGGTGGTAGCCATTGGGGGGCGATCGCCCAAGCTACAGGTAATGTCATGGAATTCTCCGCCAGTGTCATGAACACCGAAGCGGATAAAATTAGCCAATCTGAAGCCTACCGCCGCCGCCGTCAGGAATGGGAAATACAGCGCAATAATGCGGAAGCCGAGTTGAAACAAATCGACGCTCAACTTGGTTCGCTGGCAGTGCGCCGTGAAGCCGCAGTATTGCAGAAAACCAGCCTGAAAACCCAACAAGAGCAGACTCATGCACAACTGACCTTCCTGCAACATAAGTTCAGTAATCAGGCGCTGTACAACTGGCTGCGTGGTCGATTGTCCGCCATTTACTTCCAGTTCTATGATTTAACGGTAGCTCGCTGTTTGATGGCGGAAATGGCCTATCGTTGGGAGACTAACGATGCCGCAGCACGCTTTATCAAGCCCGGCGCCTGGCAGGGAACCCATGCGGGTTTGCTTGCGGGTGAAACCTTAATGCTGAATCTGGCGCAAATGGAAGATGCTCACCTGAAACAGGAACAACGCGTACTGGAGGTAGAACGTACCGTTTCATTAGTAGATGTTTATACGGAGCCTAGTCAAGATAGAATTGATTTAGCAGCTAAAATCACCGACTTATTCAAAAACAGTAAAGATAATTCGGACAATAACAATAATGGCATCCGTCTCAATGACGATAAATTGGTAGCCACAGTCAATCTTGCCAGTTTGAACATTCGGGAAGATTACCCGGCATCTGTTGGCGAAACCCGACGCATCAAGCAGATCAGTGTCACCCTGCCGACACTGCTAGGACCCTATCAGGATGTGCAAGCGATTCTGTCTTACAGCGGAAAAGCCGCTGGATTGGCTGAAAGTTGCAAATCATTAGCGGTTTCTCATGGGATGAATGACAGCGGTCAGTTCCAACTGGATTTCAACGATGGCAAATTCCTGCCGTTTGAAGGAATCGAAATCGATGAAGGTACGCTGACATTGAGCTTCCCAAATGCAATTAGTAAAGAAGACAAAAAAGACGAAAAAGGCAAACAACAAGCCATGCTGGAGAGTCTGAACGACATCATTCTGCATATTCGCTACACCATTCGCCAATAACGATTTTAATTAAGTGCTAAAACAGGCCCCTAAGCGGGGCCTGCAAGGAGTCTTTCATGCAAAATTCACAAGATTTCAGTATTACAGAACTATCATTGCCCAAAGGCGGGGGCGCTATCACGGGGATGGGGGAAGCGTTAACCCCCACCGGACCGGATGGGATGGCCGCGCTGTCTCTGCCGTTGCCTATTTCTGCCGGGCGCGGTTATGCTCCATCACTCGCCTTAAACTACAACAGCGGCGCCGGTAACAGTCCATTTGGTTTGGGTTGGGATTGCAACGTTATGACCATCCGCCGCCGCACCCATTTTGGCGTTCCCCATTATGATGAAACCGATACCTTTCTGGGGCCAGAAGGCGAAGTATTGGTGGTAGCGGATCACCCTCGTGATGAATCAACATTACAAGGTATCAACCTGGGCGCTACCTTTACCGTTACCGGATACCGTTCCCGTCTGGAAAGTCATTTCAGCCGATTGGAATATTGGCAACCCAAGGCAACACCCAAGACAACAGACAAAACAGATTTTTGGCTGATATATAGCCCAGATGGACAAGTACATTTACTGGGTAAATCACCTCTAGCGCGGATCAGCAACCCATCCAAAACTACACAAACAGCGCAATGGCTGTTGGAAGCCTCAGTGTCACCACACGGTGAACAAATTTATTATCAATATTATGCCGAAGATGATACAGGTTGCGAAACTGATGAAATTACGCTCCATCCACAGGCCACCGCGCAACGTTACTTACACATCGTGTATTACGGCAACCGGACAGCCAGCGAAACGTTACCCGGTCTGGATGACAGCGCCCCATCACAAGCAGACTGGTTGTTCTATCTGGTATTTGATTACGGCGAACGCAGTAACAATCTGAAAACGCCGCCAGCATTTTCGACTACAGGTAGCTGGCTTTGTCGCCAGGACCGTTTTTCCCGTTATGAATATGGTTTTGAGATTCGTACCCGCCGCTTATGCCGTCAAGTATTGATGTACCATCACCTACAAGCACTGGATAGCGAGATAAAAGAACACAACGGACCAACGCTGGTTTCACGCCTGATATTCAATTATGACGAAAGCGCAATCGCCAGCACACTGGTATTCGTTCGCCGAGCAGGACACGAGCAAGACGGTATCGCTATCACCCTGCCGCCATTAGAATTGGCGTATCAGGATTTTTCACCGCAACATAACGCTCGCTGGCAACCGATGGATGTGCTGGCAAACTTCAATGCTATTCAGCGCTGGCAACTAGTTGATCTAAAAGGCGAAGGATTCCCCTGTCTGCTATATCAAGATAAAGGCGCCTGGTGGTACCGCTCTGCACAACGTCTTGGCGATATGGGCTCAGATGCCGTCACTTGGGAAAAAATGCAACCTTTGTCGGTTATCCCTTCCTTACAAAGTAACGCCTCGCTGGTGGATATCAATGGAGACGGCCAACTTGACTGGGTTATCACCGGACCGGGATTACGGGGATATCATAGTCAGCATCCAGATGGCAGTTGGACACGCTTTACCCCACTCAACGTTTTGCCAGTGGAATATACTCATCCACGCGCACAACTCGCCGATTTAATGGGAGCCGGGCTTTCTGATTTAGTACTGATCGGCCCTAAGAGTGTACGTTTATATGCCAATACCCGCGACGGCTTTGCCAAAGGAAAAGATGTAGTTCAATCCGGTGATATCACACTGCCAGTACCGGGCGCCGATCCGCGTAAGTTGGTGGCGTTTAGTGACGTACTGGGTTCCGGTCAGGCACATCTGGTTGAAGTAAGCGCGACTAAAGTCACCTGCTGGCCTAATCTGGGGCACGGATGTTTTGGTCAACCTATTACCCTTCCGGGATTTAGCCAACCAGAAGCGACGTTTAATCCTGCTCAAGTTTATCTGGCCGATCTGGATGGCAGCGGCCCAACTGACCTGATTTATGTTCACACAGATCGTCTGGATATCTTCCTGAATAAAAGCGGCAACGGCTTCGCCGAACCAGTAACACTCCCCTTCCCAGCCGGAGTGCGTTTTGATCATACCTGTCAGTTACAAGTGGCCGATGTACAAGGGTTAGGCGTCGCCAGCCTGATATTAAGTGTGCCGCATATGACTCCCCATCACTGGCGCTGTGATCTGACCAACGCAAAACCGTGGTTACTCAGTGAAATGAACAACAATATGGGGGCCCATCACACCCTGCGTTACCGCAGTTCCGCCCAGTTCTGGCTGGATGAAAAAGCCACGGCGCTGTCTGCCGGACAAATACCAGTTTGTTATCTACCCTTCCCGGTACACACCCTATGGCAAACGGAAATAGAGGATGAAATCAGCGGCAACAAATTAGTCACAATACTACGTTATGCACATGGCGCCTGGGATGGACGTGAGCGGGAATTTCGCGGATTTGGTTATGTTGAACAGAAAGACAGCCATCAACTGACCCAAGGCAAAGCGCCAGAATTCACACCACCTGCGCTGACCAAAAACTGGTATGCCACCGGAATACCCATGATAGATAACACATTATCGACAGAGTATTGGCGTGGTGATAATCAGGCTTTTGCCGATTTTTCACCACGCTTTACGACCTGGCAAAATGATCAAGATATTCTGCTCACACCGGAAAATGATAATAGTCAGTACTGGCTAAACCGGGCACTGAAAGGTCAACTACTACGCAGTGAACTGTACGGCGAGGATGGCAGTACACAGGAAAAAACTCCCTACACAGTCACTGAATTTCGCCCACAGGTACGTCGGTTACAGCATACCGATAGCCGATACCCTGTGCTTTGGTCATCTATAGTTGAAAGCCGCAACTATCATTACGAACGTATCGCCAGCGATCCGCAATGCAGCCAAGAGATTACGCTATCCAGCGATCTATTCGGTCAACCGTTAAAACAGGTTTCGGTACAGTATCCACGCCGCCAGCAACCGGCAATCAGTCCGTATCCTGATACGTTACCTAATGCTTTATTTACTAACAGCTATGATGACCAGCAACACAAATTACGGCTCACCTATCAACAGTTCAGTTGGCATCATCTGACCGACAATACCGTGCGGGTATTAGGATTACCGGATAGTACCCGCAGCGATATCTTCACTTACAATGCTGTACCTCCCGGAGGTTTAAATCTGGAAATCCTGAGTGATGAAAATGGTTTGATTGCGGATAATAAACTGCGTGAATACCTCGGCCAGCAAAAAACCGTTTATACCAATGGACAAAATGCAGCGCCATCACAAACGCCAACACGGCAAGCGCTGATTGCCTTCACCGAGACAACAGTATTTAGTCAATCCACACTCTCAGCGTTTGATGGGAGTATCCCATCTGCTGAATTGTCAACCAAGCTGGAACAAGCCGGATACCAGCAAACAGATTATCTATTCCCGCGCACTGGAGAAGATAAAGTCTGGGCAGCTCGTCATGGCTATACTGATTACGGCACAGCCGAGCAGTTCTGGCGCCCGCAAAAACAGAGCAACACCCAACTCACGGGCAAAATCACGCTCACTTGGGATGCAAACTATTGCGTTGTCACACAAACCCGGGATGCTGCTGGACTAACAACCTCAGCCAGATATGACTGGCGTTTTCTGACTCCTGTGCAACTCACGGATATCAATGACAATCAGCACCTTATCACGCTGGACGCACTGGGCCGGCCAATCACACTGCGCTTTTGGGGAACTGAGAACGGCAAAATGACCGGTTACTCCTCACCGGAAAAAGTATCTTTTTCTCCACCATCCGATGTGGGCGCCGCTATTAAAGATATTAATGATATTAAGAAGTTAAAAAAACCGCTCCCTGTAGCACAGTGTCAGGTTTACGCGCCTGAAAGCTGGATGCCAGTATTCAGTCAAGAAACCTTCAACACATTAACGCAGGAAGAGCAGCAGACGCTGCGTGATTTAAGGATCATCACAGAAGATTGGCGTATTTGCGCACTGGCTCGCCGCCGTTGGGTACAAAGTCAAAAATCCGGCACACCACTGGTTAAACTGTTAACCAACAACATCGGTTTACCTCCCCATAACCTCATGCTGACTACGGATCGTTATGACCACGATCCTGAGCAACAGATTCGTCAACAGGTAGTATTCAGTGATGGCTTTGGCCGTTTACTGCAAGCATCTGTACGACATGAAGCAGGTAAAGCCTGGCAACGCAATGAAAACGGTTCTCTAATTATAAATGCCAAGCACGCTGAGAATCGTTGGGCAGTGACTGGACGAACGGAGTATGACAATAAGGGACAACCGATCCGCACCTATCAACCCTATTTCCTCAATGATTGGCGATATGTCAGTAATGACAGTGCCCGGAAGGAAAAAGAAGCTTATGCAGATACCCATGTCTATGATCCCATTGGCCGAGAAATCAAGGTTACCACCGCAAAAGGTTGGTTCCGTCGAACCTTGTTTACTCCCTGGTTTACTGTCAATGAAGATGAAAATGACACAGCCGCTGAGGTGAAGGTAGAAAAAGGTAAAGATGGTAAAGACGGTAAAGATGTAATTTGATCAATCCCGCCCGGTTGAAGGGCGGGAAACATAACATAATATAGAGGTGAAACGTGTCATTCATAATGCCGTCAGATACTCAACTTATGAGTTGGTTGATCATTGGTTTTATTGCGGCCTGGGGCGGATTGGTAAGGTACCTCATTGATATACAAAACAAACAATGTAAATGGAATTGGATCAACGTACTCTGTCAACTCATCATCTCCTGTTTTACCGGTATATTAGGAGGACTGCTGAGTTTTGAAAGTGGCGGCAGCCCCTATATGACTTTTGCGATTGCCGGGCTATTTGGCACCACGGGAAGTTCCGGATTGAACTGGATCTGGCGTCGCCTTTTTATGCATTATCGCGATGATGGAGGAAAGCAATAAGACATTCCCACGGCCACAAAAACCATCTGTCTCCAGCAGTTAAACCGGTAAATTATCTACTACACTATCGTAAGAAAACGAATATATAGAAAAACTAACATGCAGACAAAAATTGCAATTGCAGAAAGGATTACACACAACGCCCCAACAACGAGGTAAATTATGAAAAACATCGATCCTAAACTTTATCAAAAGACCCCTGTCGTCAACGTCCACGATAACCGTGGCCTGACGATCCGTGACATCGCCTTTCACCGTACCACCGCAAACGGTGATACTGATATCTGTATTACTCACCATCAATATAACTCCCTCGGATACCTAAGCCAAAGCATCGATCCGCGTCTGTATGAAGCCAAACAAAAACCTAACTTTCTCTGGCAGTATGATTTGACCGGCAATATTTTGTGTACAGAAAGCGTCGATGCCGGTCGCACTGTCACCTTAAATGATATTGAAGGCAGGCTACTGCTGACAGTAACTGCAACAGGTGTCATACAAACCCGACAATATGAAACTTCTTCCCTGCCCGGTCGTCTGTTATCTGTTACCGAACAAATACCAGAAAAAACATCCCGTATCACCGAACGCCTGATTTGGGCTGGCAATAACGAAGCAGAGAAAAACCATAACCTTGCCGGCCAGTGCGTGCGCCACTATGACACGGCGGGAGTCACCCGATTAGAAAGTTTGTCACTGACCGGTACTGTTTTATCTCAATCCAGCCAACTATTGAGCGACACTCAAGAAGCTAGCTGGACAGGTGGTAATGAAACCGTCTGGCAAAACATGCTGGCTGATGACATCTACACAACCCTGAGCACCTTTGATGCCACCGGCGCTTTACTGACTCAGACCGATGCGAAAGGGAACATTCAACGTCTGGCCTATGATGTAGCCGGGCAGCTAAACGGGAGCTGGTTAACCTTAAAAGGCCAGACGGAACAAGTGATTATCAAATCCCTGACCTATTCCGCCGCCGGACAAAAATTACGCGAGGAACACGAAAATGGCATTATCACCGAATATCGTTATGAACCGGAAACCCAACGGCTTATCGGTATCAAAACCCGCCGTCCGTCAGACGCCAAAGTATTGCAAGACCTACGCTATCAATATGATCCGGTAGGCAATGTCATCAGTATCCGTAATGACGCAGAAGCCACCCGCTTCTGGCACAATCAGAAAGTGGCGCCGGAAAACACTTATACCTACGATTCCCTGTATCAGCTTATCAGCGCAACCGGGCGCGAGATGGCGAATATAGGTCAGCAAAGTAACCAACTTCCCTCCCTCACCCTACCTTCTGATAACAACACCTACACTAACTATACCCGCATTTATACTTATGACCGTGGCGGCAACCTGACTAAAATCCAGCACAGTTCACCGGCGACGCAAAACAATTACACCACAAATATCACGGTTTCTAACCGGAGCAATCGCGCAGTGCTCAGCACACTGACCGAAGATCCGGCGCAAGTAGATGCTTTATTTGATGCAGGCGGACATCAGAACGCGTTGATACCAGGACAAAACCTGAACTGGAATACACGCGGTGAACTACAACACGTGACATTGGTGAAACGGGACAAGAGCGCCAATGATGATCGGGAATGGTATCGCTATAGTAGTGACGGGAGAAGGATATTAAAAGTCAATGAACAACGGGCCAGCAGCAACACTCAAACACAGCGAATAACTTATTTACCGAGCTTAGAACTCCGTCTAACACAAAACAGCACGACCACAACCGAAGATTTGCAAGTTATCACGGTAGGAGAAGCAGGCCGGGCACAGGTACGAGTATTGCATTGGGATAGCGGTAAACCGGAAGATATCGACAATAATCAGTTGCGTTATAGCTACGATAATCTTATCGGCTCCAGTCAACTCGAATTAGACAGCAAAGGAGAGATTATTAGCGAGGAAGAGTACTATCCCTATGGCGGCACGGCATTATGGGCAACAAGGCGCAAAACAGAAGCCAGTTATAAAACCATCCGTTATTCAGGCAAAGAACGGGATGCCACCGGGCTATATTATTACGGTTACCGATATTATCAGCCTTGGGTAGGACGATGGTTAAGTGCCGATCCGGCGGGAACAATCGATGGACTGAATTTATATCGGATGGTGAGGAATAATCCAATTAAATATCATGATACTGATGGTAGAGCCCCTGAAATTAAAGATGTCGAACACACTGTTATATATGGTTTCAGTCATCACCGCGGTTCAGAAATAGGAAAAGCATTAGCGGCTAAGAAGAATCCGGTTACCATTGATGAATATAATGCCGGACTTGGTATTATGGGTGAATTGAGTCTGTCTGATTATTTTAGAATTTCTCAAGATCTTAAAGAGGACAGTCTACCTAAATTGAATAAGGAAAATATAAGAACTAACTCACTTAAATATCTGGATGCAATGAGTATAGAAGAGAAATCTGCTCCTGATGAAATTAAGCAGGAAGCTTATGAACAACAATATGCTTACACTGCATCATGGGGTTTTCATATGATAGAAAATAAAGAAAAATTAGATATTCAGAGTAAAGTAAAGAATCTTATACCTAAAAAGAGTCTTTTTAGCGGATTTTCCGGCAAAGAACGATACCAGAAATTAGATGCGTTCATTTTAAAGAATAGCGATGGCAACGGTTTTCCTATTCAAAGACAGAGAGATATATTAACGAAATTTTCTTCCGCAGGAAGTGCGGGAGAACTTGAAAGCACCTTATCAACCGAAGACCAATCATGGCTAAAAAATACTATTGCCACGGCATTCTTTAGACAAACAAGTAAATTAGGTATGGATTGGTTTATAAAACAACTAGCATCACCTGATTTCAGATTTGTTATGGCTGGATATAACGGTGAAAAATTGACTATCGAGCAATTAAAATCAGACCAACCCTGGAAAACAGGAAAAAGAAGAAAAGAAGGTCCTAATGAATATGCCGAAGCAATCACTTTCTCTGAAATTCGTCACGCCTATAGAAAGGGATACAACAATAAAATAAACTTTATCCAGAAATAATTAATAACAAGCCATGAGAGAATATTTACCTCATGGCTTGATTATTTTCAACATTAAATAATTAAAGCAATATCTAACCAATTAAAATAACAATACCTTATTTATCATATTAAAATATCAAATCAGAAATTAATGAATTTAAAGGTTCTTTATATTTATTTCTGAGAGCATAAGCACAATACCTTACCGATGGTGCTGGACGTGATTCAAAATTCAGAAATGCTATACCTTTATCAATATGGGTAGAATAGCGCATTTCATTGGGCGTCATTAAACTTATCGCGACACCCGCTTTTATCAGATCCAATCTATTAGTAAAATCAGGGACCGTCAATAACGCTAAATTCTGGTATTCAGGAAAATAATTCAATGGCATAAAATTATCGCATTGTT
The DNA here is from genome assembly GCF_038085095.1 of Photorhabdus sp. P32. Classification (NCBI taxonomy): domain Bacteria; kingdom Pseudomonadati; phylum Pseudomonadota; class Gammaproteobacteria; order Enterobacterales; family Morganellaceae; genus Photorhabdus; species Photorhabdus sp. P32. The sequence goes on from NZ_JAZGJN010000280.1 coordinate 57,156, forward strand.
TTAAAAAAGCACTATTATGCTGAACCAAAGGAAAACTAGATATTATTTCATCCGCATGACTTTCTGGTTCTAAAATATCGTTAGATATCGCCAAAGACAGTATTTGATAAGCACCATCTATCCTGATGATATCATCATTATCTGGATAACATTCAGTCGTCACATAAACCGTAATATCTCCTTTCATTAAGGAAGAAAATACCGAATCTTGCCTTATTAAATCATCAATTAGAAAATTGTTGATTATACAAATATCGCGATAATGATAACGTTGCACCGCTCTTTTTACGACCGTAGATATTTTATTAACATATTCTCCACTTGTGCCAATAACCAGTTTGTCTCTGTTTGATAATTTATAATTTCTACGACAATTCCAGTTATCCTCAACTTTCAAGATCCTTTCATAACACGGCAGCAACTCTTGATATAGTGCCTTGCCCTCTTCTGTGAGCTTGGTTTTTCCCGGTAGCCGCTCAAATAATTGGCACCCCACACGCTGTTCTAGTTGATATACAAGCCTGCTAAGTGGAGAGGGGGTAATACAAAGCGTATCCGCGGCTAACGTGAATGACTCTTTCTTAGCTGACTCCATAAAATACTTTAGCTGCTTTGAACAAAATATCATCACATACCCTCTTGTTTTCATTCCAGAAATAGAATATTAACCATAGAACATGACAACGATGTTTCTACTTTGCATTCTTTTACATTAGGACATGCATTAATAGACATTGAATTTCACTACATCAATTGTTAATATTTATTTAATACTTGCACAATAATTATAAAATAAATATAAATTACCACTATATTAGGGTAATTATTTTAATGAAAATCCATATTATCTTATTAAGCAAAAATATATCTCACCATTATTCGAATTTTATATTTCAATTAGTTATAAATATTAAGGTAATATTTCCATTAAATGAATCTCAATATAATATTAAATAAATTACACAATTAATACTAACCACAACTAAATTTCACTATTCTCTCATTATTAATTAATCATGATGTAAACAATAACAGCTTATTCCCTCCATCTTTAATCAAAAAACAATTGCAAATTTTGCAGCTGCTTTTTTTGCAACAGCTATTTAAAGAAAACAGTGACATAGTGGTGATCTTCATCTTCCTACTATAGAACGGAATCATTCTCTTAATATCTATCGATGGTACAGAGATCACACGGATGTTTCATTTACCTTATAGTTTAAAAGGAATAAACATGAACGCATACGTGAAAGGCTCATACGTGAAAGAAATGTCTGATGTATTACAAAGTCAATGTGGTATTAATTGTCTAACCGATATTTGCCACTACTCTTTTAATGAATTCCGCCAGGAAATCGGTGATAACCTTTCTTGGTCAGAGGCTAACCGCTTATATCATGCTGCACAGCAGGAACAAAAAGAGAATCAATTATATGAAGCGCGTATTCTTAAACGTGCTAATCCGCAGTTACAAAATGCAGTGCACCTCGGTATTACCCTCCCTCATGCTGAATTACGGAGCTATAATAATGAATTCGGCGGCCGAGCCAGCCAATATGTCGCACCCGGTTCAGTTTCCTCTATATTCTCTCCCGCGGCTTATTTAACTGAACTCTACCGTGAAGCGCGTAATTTACATGCCAGTGACTCCGTTTATCATCTGGATGAACGTCGCCCAGACCTCCAATCAATGGCGCTCAGCCAGCAAAATATGGATACCGAGCTTTCCACTCTTTCTCTGTCCAATGAGCTTCTATTGGAAGGAATTAAAGCTAAATCTAATCTGGACAGCGATACTAAAGTGATGGAAATGTTATCCACTTTCCGTCCTTCTGGCGCGACACCCTATCATGATGCTTATGAAAATGTACGTAAAGCTATCCAATTACAAGATCCTAAACTTGAGCAATTTCAAAAATCATCCGCTGTTGCCGGATTAATGCATCAAGCTTCACTATTAGGAATTAATAACTCTATCTCTCCTGAGTTGTTTAACATTCTGACAGAGGAAATTACCGAAACTAATGCAGAGGAAAAGTTTAAAGCAAATTTCGGGAATATAGACCCGACAAAATTGCTCAATTTGCATGCCTTAAAAAATTATTATCATTTGACCTATGAAGAGATAGAACAATTTCTTCATGATCTACCAATAGAAGGTAACTCAACTTATAAGAATAATCAACTTATTAATATAAATATTGATACATCAGGCAAAATAAAATTAACACGTATAACGCGAACACCTGGCTATAATTATCATAAACTCAACTATATCAATTTATATCCTCTTCAAAATGGATGTTTTTATGTTGATGTTAACTATAAAGAAAAAGCAGGACAAGTTAGCATCAGACTTAGCGCTCCCGAAGGAAAATATCTCGCTGGGATCAGTGGACCAACCTTAGAAAATACAAACTATTCTTCCCCAGAATTTAAATTAACTCACCAAGACATCCAAGATAAATTCACTCTTTTCAGTTATCGTTATGAAGAAAATAGTAACTCAGATGAATTTGATTCATATTATGCCACGTTCCAAACCCAGACTTATTCACCTATAATTTTTCTGCTAAAACTGAATAAAGCTATTCGACTTTCCCATGCAACAAATCTGTTACCAGCAGTATTGGAAGAAATTATCATTAGCGCCAATTCAAAATTGAATATTAATGCCAATGTATTAAGCAAAGTCTTTTTAGTTAAATACTATATGCAGAAATACGACATTGATACTGAAACTGCTTTAATACTATGTAACATACCTATTTCACAGCATTCCTATAGTAATCAACCCAGCCAATTTGATCGCCTATTTAATACGCCGCCACTCAACGGACAATATTTTGCTACCGAAGATATCAATATTGACTTAAGCCTGAACAGTACCGATAACTGGCACAAAGCAGTACTTAAACGTGCCTTTAATGTCGATGATATTTCCCTCTATCGTCTGCTCCATATTGCCAATCATAACAATACGGATGGAAAAATTACTAATAATATAAAAAATATTTCCAATCTTTATATGACTAAACTACTGGCAGATATTCATCAATTAACGATTGATGAACTGTATTTACTACTGATGACTATCGGTGAAGATAAGATAAATTTATATACCATTGATGATAAAGCGCTGGGGAAACTCATAAACAAACTCGATACCCTAAGCAATTGGCTGCGTACACAAAAGTGGAGTGTCTATCAGTTATTTTTGATGACTACCACCAACTATGACAAAACGCTAACGCCTGAAATTCAAAACTTACTAGATACGGTCTACAATGGTTTACAAAACTACAATGGTTTGCAAAACTTCGATAAAAATAAAACCAAGCTTCTGGATGCCATAGCGCCTTATATTGCTGCAACGCTACAATTACCATCTGAAAATGTCGCACATTCTATTCTGCTCTGGGCTGATAAGATAAAACCAAGCAAAAATGAAATAACGGCAGAAAAATTCTGGGCCTGGTTGCAAGATAAATATACTCCAGGAGCATCAAAATCGTTGGAAATACAAGAGCAAATTATTCAGTATTGCCACTGTCTGGCACAGTTGACAATGATTTACCGTTCTTCTGGTATTAGTGAAAATGCTTTCCGGCTGTTTATAGAACAACCAATTATATTTGGTATTCCTGATAAATCTGATAAAGTAGCACCAGCCCATAATGCACCAACATTAATCATCCTAACCCATTTTGCCAATTGGGTTAACACGCTAGGTGAAAAAGCCTCCCCTATTCTAACGGCTTTTGAAAATAAAACTTTAACCGCAGAACAACTAGCTAACGCCATGAACCTTGATGCTAATTTACTGGAGCAAGCCAGTATTCAGGCACAAAATTATAAACAGGTTACTAAAGAAAATACATTCTCCAATTGGCAATCCATCGACATTATTCTGCAATGGACCAATGTAGCAAATAATTTGAATATCTCTCCACAAGGTATTTCATCCCTGATAGCATTGGATTATATAAAACCGGTTCAAGAAACACCGACTTATTCCCAATGGGAAAATGCAGCTATGGTATTAAATGCCGGGTTAGATACCCAACAAGCTAATACCCTATACGCATTCTTGGATGAGTCTCGCAGTACTGCATTAAGCAACTACTATATTGGTAAGATCGCCAACAGGTCAGCAGTGATTAAAAGCCGTGACGATTTGTACCAATATTTACTAATTGATAACCAAGTTTCCGCTGCAATAAAAACCACACGCATTGCCGAAGCCATTGCTAGTATTCAATTATATGTCAACCGGGCGCTGGAAAATATAGAAACCCATGCCGTTTCTGATGTTATTACCCGTCAATTTTTTATCGATTGGGATAAATATAATAAACGTTACAGCACTTGGGCTGGTGTTTCACAATTAGTTTACTATCCGGAAAATTACATCGATCCGACAATGCGTATCGGACAAACGAAGATGATGGATAATTTACTACAATCCGTCAGCCAGAGTCAGCTAAATGCCGATACGGTAGAAGATGCCTTTAAATCTTACCTGACATCGTTTGAACAAATAGCAAATTTAGCAGTCATTAGCGCCTATCATGACAATGTTAATAATGACCAAGGGCTGACCTACTTTGTCGGATATAGCAAAGAAGCTAACGAATATTACTGGCGCAGCGTTGATCACAGTAAATTTAACGACGGTAAATTCGCTGCTAACGCCTGGAGTGAGTGGAGTAGAATTGATTGCGCAATTAATCCCTATCAGAGCACAATCCGCCCAGTTATCTATAAATCCCGCTTATATCTGATTTGGCTGGAGCAAAAAGAAATAGCCAAACAAGGAGAAAATAATAAAGTTATTACCGATTATTGTTATGAATTAAAACTGGCACATATTCGTTACGACGGTACTTGGAATACGCCAATAGCCTTTAATGTGAATAGAAAAATATTAGCTTTAAAACTGGAAAATAAAGCACCTGGGCTCTATTGTGCAGGTTATCAAGGGGAAGATACCTTATTAGTCATATTCTATAGCAAACAAAATTCATTGGATAATTATAAAGATAAATTTGATTTAATAAATGGACTATATATTTTCTCCAACATGTCTTACAAAGATATGACCGATGAACAAAGTAAAAATTATCGGGATAACAGTTATTCACATTTCGATACTAATAATATCATAAGAATAAATAACCGATATGCAGAGGGTTATGAAATTCCTTCATTGATAAATCATAGCAACAGCCATGATTGGGGAGAATATAATCTCAGCCAAGTATATGGCGGAAGTATAGTTATTAATTACGAAGTTGCATCAAGCGATTTAAAAATCTATATTTCACCAAAGTTAAGAATAATTCATGACGGAAAAGAAGGCCGGGAACGTATTCAGTGCAATCTAATAAAGAAATACGGTAAATTGGGTGATAAGTTCATTGTTTATACCAGCTTGGGAATCAATCCAGATAATTCATCAAATAAATTCATGTTTTACCCCGTCTATCAATATAGTGAAAACGCTAGCAAGCTCAACCAAGGGAGACTATTATTCCACCGAGACACCAATTACTCATCTAAAGTAGTAGTTTGGATTCCTGGAGCAAGACGTTCTCTTACCAATCCAAATGCAGCCATTGGTGATGATTATGCAACAGACTCTCTAAATAAACCGGATGATCTCAAACAATACATCTATATGACTGACAGTATAGGGACTGCTACTGATGTCTTAGGACCCGTAGATATCAACACAGCAATCTCTTCTGAAAAGGTTAAAGTCACAATCAAAGCTGGCAAAGAATACTCTCTGACGGCGAATAAAGATGTCTCGTCTCAACCATCACCTAGCTTTGAAGAAATGTGTTACCAATTTAACACGCTTGAAATAGATGGTTCTAGTCTGAATTTTACTAACAATTCAGCCAATATTGATGTCACATTTACCGCCTTTGCAGAAAATAACCGCAAACTGGGTTATGAAATTTTCAATATCCCTGTTACCAAAAAGGTCAAAACCGATAAAGCTCTAGCTCTTTTCCATGACGAGAATGGCGCTCAATATATGCAATGGGGAGCCTATCGCATTCGTCTTAATACCCTCTTTGCTCGCCAATTAGTTGAACGCGCCACTACGGGTATTGATACGATTCTAAGTATGGAAACTCAGAATATCCAAGAGCCGATGATGGGAATAGGGGCTTATGTAGAACTCGTTATGGATAAATATAATCCTGATGTCCACGGTACTAATAAATCCCTTACCATTATGTTTTCTCATGTTTTTAAATCAAATGATCATTTTCCAATTTATCAAGGAACATTAAGCGATATTAAACAAACGACAATAAAATTATTTTTACCTCGAATTGATGATGCTTTTGGAAACAAAGATAATCTTTATGTCTATGCAATTTTTCAAAAAGAAGAAACAAATACCATCCGCTTTCTTAAAACAACAGATAATAATGAATTCGCTACATTCGACACTACCTATAATAACGGGACTTTCCCAGGGCTTGCATCAGCCAAAGTAATACCAACTTTCACGGAACCTATGGATTTTAGCGGCGCTAATAGCCTCTATTTCTGGGAACTGTTCTACTATACCTCGATGCTGATTGCTCAACGCTTGCTACATGAACAAAACTTCGATGAAGCCAACCGTTGGCTAAAATATGTCTGGAGCCCATCCGGTTATATTGTTGATGGTCAAATTAAAAACTATTGCTGGAATGTACGCCCGTTACTAGAAAACACCAGTTGGAACAGTGATCCTCTGGATTCCGTCGATCCTGATGCGGTGGCACAGTACGATCCAATGCACTATAAAGCAGCCACTTTTATGCGTACTCTCGATCTACTGATGGCACGTGGCGATCACGCCTATCGCCAACTGGAACAAGACTCGCTGAACGAGGCCAAAATGTGGTATATGCAGGCACTGCACCTATTGGGCGATAAACCCTATCTGCCGCTCAGCTCATCATGGAGCAACCCCCGTCTGGATAAAGCTGCTAACACGACCATACAAAAAGCACATTCCCACACAATAACCACCCTACGACAAGGCGCACTGGAACTACTATTACCACTCACCGCTAACACCCTAACCGATCTTTTCCTGCCACAAATCAACGACGTCATGTTGAGCTACTGGAACAAACTGGAACTGCGCCTGTATAACTTGCGTCATAATCTCTCTATTGATGGTCAACCGCTCTATCTGCCGATGTATGCCACACCGGCCAATCCGAAAGCATTACTCAGCGCCGCCGTTGCCACTTCTGAAGGCGGGGGCTCGCTTCCAAAACCATTTATGTCACTGTGGCGCTTCCCGCATATGCTGGAAAATGCCCGCAGCATGGTCACTCAACTCACACAATTCGGTTCCACGTTGCAAAATATCATTGAACGCCAAGATGCTGAGGCCCTAAATGCTCTATTACAAAATCAAGCCAAAGAGCTGATATTAACGACGCTAAGCATTCAGGATAAAACTATCGAAGAAATAGATACTGAAAAAACCGTATTGGAAAAATCCAAAGCCGGAGCACAATCGCGCTTTGATAACTACAGCAAATTATACGATGAAAATATCAACGCCGGTGAACGTCAAGCTTTGGATATGCGAATAGCTTCCCAAAGTATTACCACCGGATTGAAAGGCTTGCATATGGCTGCCGCCGCACTGGAGATGGTGCCCAATATCTACGGCTTTGCGGTCGGGGGAACGCGCTTTGGGGCAATTGCCAATGCCATTGCTATTGGTGGTGGTATCGCCGCAGAAGGTCTATTAATTGAAGCGGAGAAAGTATCGCAATCCGAAATATGGCGCCGTCGTCGCCAAGAGTGGGAAATACAGCGTAATAATGCTGAAGCAGAAATGAAACAAATCGATGCTCAACTTAAATCATTATCGGTACGTCGTGAAGCGGCGGTATTACAAAAAACCAGCCTAAAAACCCAACAGGAACAAACCCAAGCGCAACTGGCTTTTCTGCAACGAAAATTCAGCAATCAAGCACTATACAACTGGTTACGTGGTCGGTTAGCCGCCATTTATTTCCAATTCTACGATTTAGTCGTCGCCCGTTGTCTGATGGCAGAGCAAGCTTACCGTTGGGAAACTAACGATTCCTCTGCACGCTTTATTAAACCGGGTGCCTGGCAAGGAACCTATGCTGGCCTGCTCGCCGGTGAAACCTTAATGTTAAATCTGGCACAAATGGAAGATGCGCACTTGAAACAAGAGCAACGTGCGCTGGAAGTGGAACGCACAGTCTCCCTGGCGCAGTTGTACCAATCCTTAGGGGAAAAAAGCTTTGCTTTGAAAGATAAGATTGAAGCATTGCTACAAGGCAGTGAAAAGGCTGCTGCCGGTAATGACGGCAATCAATTGAAATTAACCAACAATACGCTGTCCGCGACGTTAACCCTGAAAGACCTGAAACTCAAAGATGATTACCCAGATCACATGCAGTTAGGTAAAACACGCCGCATTAAACAAATTAGTGTCTCCTTACCGGCACTATTGGGGCCATATCAAGATGTTCAAGCTGTCCTGTCTTATGGCGGCGATGCCGCCGGGCTAGCTAAAGGTTGTAAAGCCTTAGCGGTCTCCCACGGCCTGAATGACAACGGTCAGTTTCAGCTCGATTTCAACGATGGCAAATTCCTGCCGTTTGAAGGGATCGATATTAATGACCAAGGCACGTTAACGCTAAGTTTCCCCAATGCCGCCAGTAAACAAAAAAACATATTACAGATGCTGACCGATATTATTCTACATATTCGTTACACTATTCTCGAATAACCCGCCCCAATATCACCTGTAACAGGCCCTGATCTGGGCCTGTCATTAAAAATCATCTTACGTACCACTGTTATTTCAAGTATCTGAATAGAAAAATTATCCTTATTATGTAGAAGAAGTGAATTTAACATTAATTCACTATAATGCAGATAAAATAGCGATTGCAGAAATTATTCAACATAACAAAGGAAGTAAATGATAATGAAAAACATTGACCCAAAACTTTATCACCATACGCCTACCGTCAGTGTTCACGATAACCGTGGGTTGGCTGTCCGTAACATCAGTTTTCACCGCGCTACCGCAGAAGCAAATACCGATACCCGTATTACTCGTCATCAATATAATGTCGGCGGATATTTGAACCAAAGCATTGATCCTCGCCTGTATGATGTCAAACAGACTAACAACGCAGTACAACCGAATTTTATCTGGCAGCATAATTTGACCGGCAATATTCTGCGAACAGAGAGCATTGATGCCGGCCGAACAATTACCCTCAACGATATTGAAGGTCGCCCGATATTAACCATCAATGCAACCGGTGTCCGCCAGAATCATCGTTATGAAGATAACACCCTACCCGGCCGTCTGCTCGCTATCACTGAACAACTACAAGCCGAAGAGAAAACCACCGAGCGTCTTATCTGGGCCGGCAACACACCGCAAGAAAAAGACGCCAACCTTGCTGGTCAGTGTGTCCGCCATTACGATACCGCAGGACTGACTCAACTTAACAGCCTTGCTTTAACCGGGGCCGTGCTATCGCAATCTCAACAATTGCTGGTAGATGACCAGAATGCCGACTGGACAGGTGAAGACCAGAGCCTCTGGCAGCAAAAACTGAGCAGTGATATCTATACTACCCAAAATAAAACCGATGCTATCGGGGCTTTACTTACCCAGACCGATGCCAAAGGCAACATTCAGCGACAAGCCTATGATGTGGCCGGGCAGCTAAAAGGGAGCTGGCTAGCATTAAAAGGCCAGGCCGAACAAGTGATCATCAAATCGCTGGCCTACTCCGCCGCCGGGCAAAAATTACGCGAAGAGCATGGCAACGGGGTTATCACCGAATACAATTATGAACCCGAAACCCAACGGCTTATCGGCATCACCACTCGCCGTCCATCAGACTCCAAGGTGTTGCAAGACCTACGCTATCAATATGACCCGGTAGGCAATGTCATCAATATCCGTAATGATGCGGAAGCCACCCGCTTTTGGCGCAATCAGAAAGTGGTCCCAGAGAATACTTATATTTACGATTCCCTGTATCAGCTTATCAGCGCCACCGGGCGCGAAATGACGAATATAGGTCAGCAAAATAACCAACTTCCCTCCCCTGCGTTACCTTCTGATAACAATAGCTACACTAACTATACCCGTACCTATAGTTATGACCGAAGCGGCAATCTGATGAAAATTCAACACAGTTCGCCTGCCACGCAAAATAACTACACGACAAATATAACGGTTTCAAATCGCAGCAACCGCGCGGTACTAGGCACACTGACCGAAGAGCCAACCCAAGTTGATGCCTTATTTGATGCGGGAGGTCATCAAACTAGCTTGTTATCCGGTCAAGCTCTAACTTGGACACCGCGAGGCGAATTGAAACAAGCCAACAGCGCCACAGGAAATGAGTGGTATCGCTACGATAGTAACGGCATACGACAGCTAAAAGTGAATGAACAACAAACTCAGAATATCGCGCAGCAGCAAAGAGTGATTTATCTGCCGGGACTGGAACTACGAACAACACAGCATGGCAGCACTACCACGGAGGATTTGCAAGTTATCACGCTCGGTAAAGCCGGTCGCGCACAAGTCCGAGTATTGCATTGGGAGAGCGGCAATCCAGAAGGTATTAACAACAATCAGCTTCGTTACAGCTACGATAATCTTATCGGTTCCAGCCAACTTGAGTTAGATAGCGACGGACAAATTATCAGTGAGGAAGAATATTATCCATTTGGCGGTACAGCGCTGTGGGCAGCAAAGAATCAAACCGAAGCCAGTTATAAAACCATTCGTTATTCAGGTAAAGAACGAGATGCTACCGGACTGTATTATTACGGCTACCGTTATTACCAACCGTGGGCGGGCAGATGGTTAAGTGCGGACCCGGCCGGAACAATTGATGGACTGAATTTATATCGCATGGTGAGAAATAATCCGGTGACGCAATTTGATGTTCAGGGATTATCACCGGCCAACAGAACAGAAGAAGCGATAATAAATCAAGGTTCCTTTACCGGAATGGAAGAAGCCGTTTATAAAAAAATGGCAAAATCTCAAATTTTCAAACGCCAAAGGGCTATCGCTGCCCAAACAGAGCAAGAATCCCATGAATTATTGACCAACAACCCCGGTGTAGACATTAGCCCAATTAAAAACTACACCACAGATAGTTCACAAATTAATGCCGCAATAAGGGAAAACCGTATTACGCCAGCAGTGGAAAGTTTAGATACCACATTATCTGCCCTGCAAGATAGACAAATGCGGGTAACTTATCGGGTGATGACCTATGTAGATAATTCTACTCCCTCACCCTGGCACTCCCCACAGGAAGGAAATAGCATCAATATTGGTGATATCGTTTCAGATAACGCTTATTTATCCACATCGGCCCATCGTGGTTTTCTGAATTTTGTTCATAAAAAGGAAACCAGTGAAACTCGATATGTCAAAATGGCATTTTTAACAAATACAGGTGTCAATGTCTCAGCGGCATCTATGTATAATAATGCCGGTGAAGAGCAAGTATTTAAAATGGATTTAAACGATTCGAGAAAAAGCCTGACTGATAAATTGAAACTAAGAGTCAGTGGACCACAAGCCGGACAAGCGGAAATATTGCTTCCCAGAGAAACACCGTTCGAGGTTATTTCAATGAAACATCAAGGTAGAGATACCTATGTATTATTACAAGATATTAAACCATCAGCGATGACTCATAGGAATATACGTAATACTTATACCGGCAACTTCACGTCATCCAGAACAAATTGAGTTATGCAAAATAGCTATTGATTAATTTAGCCATAAAAGATCCCCTGAACTTTGATTCAGGGGATTTAACAACCAACCATCGTTAAAAGCTCAAGAAAGTTTCATTCAATCACGATAATATTTCATTAATCAAAACCAGTAGTTTAATTCATTCAATAATAAATATCCCAGATTAACCCTAAAGAATTAAATCTGAAATGAGTAAATTCAATGGTTCTTTATATTTATGCCTGAGAGTATAAGCACAATACTTCACTGATGGTGTTGGATACGATTTAAAATTTAAAAAAGTAATATCTTTATGAAGATCAGCAGAACAGAACACTTCATTCGGTGTCATTAAACTTATCGCAACACCTGATTTCACTAAATCCAATCGATTAGTAAAATCAGGTACAGTTAACAAAGTTAAATTTTGGTATTCAGGTAGACAATTCAGTGAAATAAAACTGTTACACTGTTTAAAGAAAGTACTATTATGCTGAGCCAAAGGCAATGTATATATAATATCATCAGCGTTACTTTCCGATCCTAAAATATCATTAGCTACAGCAAGGCGCAAAGTCTGATAAGTTCCATCCACTCTGACAATATCATCGTTGTCAGGATAATGTTCAGTCGTCACATAGACGGTTATATCTTCTTTCATTAAAGAAGAAAATATTGCCTCTTTTCTTGCCGAATCATCAACCAGAAAATTGTTTTTTATGTAAATATCACGATAATGATAACGTTGTACCGCTCTCTTTATCACTGCCGAAATTTTATTAATATATTCTCCACTTGTCCCAATAATAAGTTTGCCGGCGTTAGCTAATCTCCTGCTTCTCCGATAATGCCAATTATCCTCAACGCGCTGCATTCTCTCATAACATGGCAATAACTCCTGATATAATGCTCTCCCCTCCTCAGTGAGTTTGGTCCTTCCCGGTAATCGTTCAAATAGTTGACAACCCACACGTTGTTCCAGTTGATATATGATCCTACTTAGAGGAGAGGGAGTAATACAAAGCGTATCCGCTGCTAAAGTAAATGACTCTTTTTTCGCTGACTCCATAAAATATTTCAAGCTCTTTGAACAAAATAGCATCATATATCCTTCTTATTTTAATTAATCGTTCCATCCGCAATAGAATGGAATATTAACAAGAAAACATTACAACTACTTTTCTTCTTTGCATTATTTAACATCAAAGTATGCATTAACTGAGATTGAGTTTTATCATCTTTATTCTTAACAGTTATCAAACAATTTTCATTATTATTGCAAAATAAATATAACCCCACTTTATGTTACAATAATGATCATAAAGAAATTTCACATATTATCATTAAGTAATAATAGGCATAATTAATCATTTAATTAAACATTTCAATTGGTTGACAAAGTCTCATTATGCTCAACATGTAATGAGCACAATTTTAACATTAAATAAATTGCATAGTTTATATACCCAATAGATTTCGAGTTGCAGCGCGGCGGCAAGTGAACGAATCCCCAGGAGCATAGATAACTATGTGACTGGGGTGAGTGAAAGCAGCCAACAAAGCAGCAGCTTGAAAGATGAAGGGTATATTCATTATCACTGAAATCCGCTCTTTTCGTACAGTACATCATGTGAACAACACCGTGCCATTTCCTGCCAAACCTTATTAAAAAGTCAGTTGCAAATTTTGCATCTGCTTTTTTTGCAACAGCTATTTAAAGAAAACAGTGAGATAGTGATTCTCTGAGAGAGAGATATGTCTGTTCTTTACGCGCAAACTATTTCTATGCATATCTCAGCTATTTCTCAAAACCTGTATTTAATCATCTCTTATTCCGATGGAACGGAATCATTCTCTGATTGATTCATGATGTAAAGACAATATGGATGTTTCATTTACTTTATGATTTTAAAAGGAATAAATATGAATTCGCCTGTAAAAGAGATACCTGATGTATTAAAAACCCAGTGTGGCTTTCAGTGTCTGACAGATATTAGCCACAGCTCTTTTAACGAATTTCACCACCAAGTATCCGAACACCTCTCCTGGTCCGAAGCACACGACTTATATCATGATGCACAACAGGCCCAAAAGGATAATCGGCTATATGAAGCGCGTATTCTTAAACGCACGAATCCTCAATTACAAAATGCCGTACATCTTGCCATCGTAGCGCCTAATGCTGAACTGATAGGCTATAACAACCAATTTAGCGGCAGAGCCAGTCAATATGTGGCACCGGGTACCGTATCCTCTATGTTTTCACCCGCCGCTTATTTGACTGAGCTTTATCGTGAAGCACGCAATTTGCATGCAGACGGTTCTATTTACCATCTGGATACTCGCCGTCCAGATCTCAAATCAATGGCGCTCAGTCAACAAAATATGGCGACAGAACTTTCCACACTCTCTTTATCCAACGAGCTATTATTGGAAAGTATTAAAACTGAGTCTAAGCTGGATAATTATACTCAAGTGATGGGAATGCTTTCCACTTTCCGTCCTTCCGGCGCGACACCTTATCACGATGCTTATGAAAACGTGCGTAAAGTTATCCAGCTACAAGATCCTGGGCTTGAGCAATTAAATGCTTCACCAGCCATTGCCGGGCTAATGCATCAAGCTTCCCTATTGGGTATTAACGCTTCAATCTCACCTGAGTTGTTTAATATTCTGACGGAGGAGATTACCGAAGGTAATGCTGAGGAACTTTATAAGAAAAATTTTGGTAATATCGAACCGGCTGCACTGGCTATGCCGGAATACCTTAGACGTTATTACAATTTAAGTGATGAAGAGCTCAGCCAGTTTATTGGTAAAGCCAGCAATTTCGGCCAACAAGAATATAGTAATAACCAACTCATTACTCCGGTAGTCAACAGCAATGATGGTACGGTCAAGGTATATCGAATTACCCGGGAATATACAACAAATGCCTATCAAGTAGACGTAGAACTCTTTCCCTACGGTGGTGAGAATTACCAGTTAAATTATAAATTCAAAGATTTTTGGAATGCCTCTTATTTATCTATCAAGTTAAATGATAAAAGAGAACTTGTTCGAGCTGAAGGAGCTCCTCAGGTTAACATAGAGTACTCAGAACATATCACATTAAGTGCAACTGATATTAGCCAACCTTTTGAAATTGGCCTAACAAGAGTACTTCCTTCCAGTTCTTGGGCGTATGCTGCCGCAAAATTTACCGTTGAGGAATATAATCAATACTCTTTCCTGTTAAAACTCAATAAGGCGATTCGTCTATCCCGTGCGACAGAATTATCCCCCACTATTCTGGAAAGCATTGTGCGTAGTGTTAATCAGCAACTGGATATCAATGCAGAAGTATTAAGTAAAATTTTTCTGACTAAATATTATATGCAACGTTATGCTGTTAATGCTGAAACTGCTCTGATACTATGCAATGCACTTATTTCACAACGTTCATATGATAATCAACCTAGCCAATTTGATCGCCTGTTTAATACGCCATTATTGAACGGCCAATACTTTTCTACCGGAGATGAAGAGATTGATTTAAATCCAGGTAGTACTGGCGATTGGCGTAAATCCGTGCTTAAACGTGCATTTAATATCGATGATATTTCCCTCTACCGTCTGCTTAAAATTACCAACCATAATAATCAAGATGGAAAGATTAAAAATAACTTAGACAATCTTTCCGACTTATATATCGGGAAATTACTGGCGGAAATTCATCAATTAACCATTGATGAATTGGATTTATTGCTGGTTGCCGTGGGTGAAGGGAAAACTAATTTATCCGCTATCAGTGATAAACAACTGGCGGCACTGATCAGAAAACTCAATACCATTACCGTCTGGCTACAGACACAGAAGTGGAGTGCGTTCCAATTATTTGTCATGACTTCCACCAGCTATAACAAAACGCTGACACCTGAAATTAAAAATCTGCTGGATACCGTCTACCACGGTTTACAAGGCTTTGATAAAGACAAGGCAAATTTACTGCATGTTATGGCGCCCTATATTGCGGCCACCTTGCAATTATCATCGGAAAATGTCGCCCATTCTGTGCTGCTTTGGGCAGATAAGTTACAGCCCGGCGACGGCGCAATGACAGCAGAAAAATTCTGGGACTGGTTGAATACGCAATATACGCCAGATTCATCGGAAGTATTAGCAACACAGGAACATATTGTTCAGTATTGTCAGGCATTGGCGCAATTGGAAATGGTTTACCATTCCACTGGCATTAACGCAAACGCCTTCCGCCTATTTGTGACAAAACCAGAAATGTTTGGCTCGTCAACTGAGGCAGTACCTGCGCATGACGCACTTTCACTGATCATGCTGACGCGTTTTGCAGATTGGGTTAATGCGTTAGGCGAAAAAGCCTCTTCCGTACTAGCGGCATTTGAAGCTAACAGTTTAACGGCAGAACAATTGGCTGATGCCATGAATCTTGATGCTAATTTTCTGTTGCAAGCCAGCACTCAAGCACAAAACCATCAACATCTTCCCCCAGTGACGCAAAAAAATGCTTTCTCCTGTTGGACATCTATCGACACTATCCTGCAATGGGTTAATGTTGCACAACAATTGAATGTCGCCCCACAGGGAGTTTCTGCGTTAGTCGGGCTAGATTATATTCAATCAAATCAAAAAATCCCCACCTATGCCCAGTGGGAAAGTGCTGGGGAAATATTGACTGCCGGATTGAATTCACAACAAGCGGATACATTACACGCTTTTCTGGATGAATCTCGCAGTGCCGCATTAAGCACCTACTATATCCGTCAAGTCGCCAAAGCAGCGGCAGCCATTAAAAGCCGTGATGACTTGTATCAATATTTACTGATTGATAATCAGGTTTCCGCTGCAATCAAAACTACCCGGATTGCCGAAGCCATTGCCAGCATTCAACTGTACGTCAACCGCACGCTGGAAAATGTAGAAGAAAATGCCCATTCAGGGGTTATTAGCCGCCAGTTCTTTATTGACTGGGACAAATATAACAAACGCTACAGCACCTGGGCGGGTGTTTCTCAATTAGTTTACTACCCGGAAAACTATATTGATCCCACCATGCGAATTGGGCAAACCAAAATGATGGACGCATTATTGCAATCCGTCAGCCAAAGCCAATTAAATGCCGATACTGTCGAAGACGCCTTTATGTCTTATCTGACATCGTTTGAGCAGGTGGCTAATCTTAAAGTTATTAGCGCGTATCACGATAATCTTAACAACGATCAAGGGCTGACCTATTTTATCGGCCTCAGTGAAACTGATACCGGTGAATACTATTGGCGCAGTGTCGATCACAGTAAATTCAGCGACGGCAAATTCGCGGCTAATGCCTGGAGCGAATGGCGCAAAATTGATTGCCCAATTAATCCTTACCGAAGCACTATCCGTCCTGTGATGTATAAATCCCGCCTGTACCTGCTCTGGTTGGAACAAAAGGAGATCACTAAACAGACAGGAAATAGCAAAGATGGTTATCAAACAGAGACGGATTATCGTTATGAGCTAAAATTAGCGCATATCCGTTATGACGGCACCTGGAATACGCCAATCACCTTTGATGTCAATGAAAAAATATCCAAGTTAGAACTGGCAAAAAATAAAGCGCCTGGGCTCTATTGTGCCGGTTATCAAGGTGAAGATACGTTGCTGGTTATGTTTTATAACCAACAAGATACACTCGATAGTTATAAAACCGCTGCAATGCAAGGGCTATATATCTTTGCCGATATGGAATATAAAGATATGACCGATGGACAATACAAATCTTATCGGGACAACAGCTATAAACAATTCGATACTAATAGCGTCAGAAGAGTGAATAACCGCTATGCAGAGGATTATGAAATTCCTTCATCGGTAAATAGTCGTAAAGGCTATGATTGGGGAGATTATTACCTCAGTATGGTATATAACGGAGATATTCCAACTATCAGTTACAAAGCCACATCAAGTGATTTAAAAATCTATATCTCACCAAAATTAAGAATTATTCATAATGGATATGAAGGGCAGAAACGCAATCAATGCAATCTGATGAATAAATATGGCAAACTAGGTGATAAATTTATTGTTTATACTAGCTTGGGAGTTAATCCAAATAATTCGTCAAATAAACTGATGTTTTATCCCGTTTATCAATATAACGGAAACGCCAGTGGGCTCAGTCAAGGGAGATTACTATTCCACCGTGACACCAATTATTCATCTAAAGTAGAAGCTTGGATTCCTGGAGCAAAACGTTCTCTAACCAATCCGAATGCTGCCATTGGTGATGATTATGCTACAGACTCTTTGAACAAACCGGATGATCTTAAGCAATACATCTATATGACTGACAGCAAAGGGACTGCTACCGATGTTTCAGGACCAGTAGATATCAATACTGCAATTTCTCCAGCAAAAGTTCAGGTAACAGTAAAAGCCGGTAGCAAAGAACAAACTTTTACCGCGGATAAAAATGTCTCCATTCAGCCATCACCTAGCTTTGATGAAATGAATTATCAATTTAATGCTCTCGAAATCGATGGCTCAAGTCTGAATTTTAATAATAATTCAGCCAGTATTGATATTACCTTTACCGCATTTGCAGAGGATGGACGTAAACTGGGTTATGAAAGTTTCAGTATTCCTGTTACCCGCAAGGTGAGTACTGATAATGCCCTGACCCTGCACCATAATGAAAATGGTGCGCAATATATGCAATGGGGAGTCTATCGCATTCGTCTTAATACTTTATTTGCTCGCCAATTAGTTGCGCGAGCCACTACCGGTATTGATACGATTCTGAGTATGGAAACTCAGAATATTCAGGAACCACAGTTAGGCAAAGGTTTCTACGCTACGTTCGTGATACCTCCGTATAACCCATCAACTCATGGTGATGAACGTTGGTTTAAGCTTTATATCAAACATGTTGTTGATAATAATTCACATATTATCTATTCAGGTCAGCTAAAAGATACAAATATAAGCACCACGTTATTTATTCCTCTTGATGATGTTCCATTGAACCAAGATTACAGCGCCAAGGTTTACATGACCTTCAAGAAATCACCATCAGATGGTACCTGGTGGGGCCCTCACTTTATTAGAGATGATAAAGGAATAGTAACAATAAACCCTAAATCCATTTTGACCCATTTTGAGAGCGTCAATGTCCTGAATAATATTAGTAGCGAACCAATGGATTTCAGCGGCGCTAACAGCCTCTACTTCTGGGAACTGTTCTACTATACCCCGATGCTGGTTGCTCAACGTTTGTTGCATGAGCAAAACTTTGATGAAGCGAACCGCTGGCTGAAATATGTCTGGAGTCCATCCGGGTATATTGTTCACGGCCAGATTCAGAACTACCAGTGGAATGTCCGTCCGTTACTGGAAGACACCAGTTGGAACAGTGATCCTTTGGATTCCGTCGATCCTGACGCAGTAGCACAGCACGATCCAATGCACTACAAAATTTCAACCTTTATGCGCACCCTTGATCTGTTGATCGCGCGCGGCGATCACGCTTATCGCCAGTTGGAACGCGATACGCTTAACGAAGCGAAGATGTGGTATATGCAAGCGCTGCATCTGTTAGGCGATAAACCATACCTACCGCTGAGTACCACATGGAACGATCCACGACTGGACAAAGCCGCGGATATTACTACCCAAAGTGCTCACGACAGCTCTATAGTCGCTTTGCGGCAGAGTACACCGGCACTTTTATCATTGCGCAGCGCTAACAGTCTGACCGATCTCTTCCTGCCGCAAATCAATGAAGTGATGATGAATTACTGGCAGACATTAGCTCAGAGAGTATACAACTTGCGTCATAACCTCTCTATCGACGGTCAGCCGCTATATCTGCCAATCTATGCCACGCCGGCGGACCCCAAAGCGTTACTCAGCGCCGCCGTTGCCGCTTCTCAAGGTGGAGGCAAGCTGCCGGAGTCATTTATGTCCCTGTGGCGTTTCCCGCACATGCTGGAAAATGCTCGCAGCATGGTTAGCCAGCTCACCCAGTTCGGCTCCACGTTACAAAATATTATCGAACGTCAAGACGCGGAAGCACTCAACGCGTTATTACAAAATCAAGCCGCAGAGCTAATATTGACTAACCTGAGCATTCAAGACAAAACCATTGAAGAACTGGATGCCGAGAAAACCGTGCTGGAAAAATCCAAAGCGGGAGCCCAATCGCGCTTTGATAGCTATAGCAAACTGCATGATGAAAACATCAACGCCGGTGAAAACCAAGCCATGACGCTACGAGCGTCCGCCGCCGGGCTTACTACGGCAGTTCAGGCATCCCGTCTGGCTGGCGCAGCGGCTGATCTGGTGCCTAACATCTTCGGCTTCGCCGGTGGCGGCAGCCGTTGGGGGGCTATCGCTGAAGCAACCGGCTATGTGATGGAATTCTCCGCTAATGTTATGAATACCGAAGCGGATAAAATTAGCCAATCTGAAACCTACCGTCGCCGCCGTCAGGAGTGGGAGATTCAGCGTAATAATGCCGAAGCGGAGCTGAAACAACTCGACGCCCAACTTAAATCGCTGGCAGTACGCCGTGAAGCCGCCGTATTGCAAAAAACCAGTCTGAAAACCCAACAAGAACAGACCCAATCCCAATTGGCCTTCCTGCAACGTAAGTTCAGCAATCAGGCGTTGTACAACTGGCTACGTGGCCGACTGGCAGCAATTTACTTCCAATTCTACGATTTGGCTGTCGCGCGTTGTTTAATGGCAGAACAGGCTTACCGTTGGGAAATCAATGATGACTCTGCTCGCTTTATTAAACCGGGCGCCTGGCAAGGAACCTATGCCGGTCTGCTGGCAGGTGAAACCTTGATGCTAAGTTTGGCGCAAATGGAAGACGCCCATTTGAGACGCGATAAACGCGCATTAGAGGTCGAACGTACAGTATCGCTGGCCGAAATTTATGCTGGTTTACCGCAAGATAAAGGCCCATTCTCTCTGAGTCAGGAAATTGAGAAGCTAGTGAATGAAGGTTCGGGCAGTGCCGGCAGTGGTAATAATAATGTGGCGTTCGGCGCCGGCACGGACACTAAAACCTCTTTGCAGGCATCCATTTCATTAGCTGATTTGAAAATTCGTGAGGATTACCCGGAATCTATTGGCAAAATCCGGCGCATCAAACAGATCAGCGTCACCCTGCCCGCGCTATTGGGGCCCTATCAGGATGTGCAGGCGATATTGTCTTACGGCGATAAAGCCGGATTAGCTAACGGCTGCGAAGCACTAGCAGTTTCTCACGGTATGAATGACAACGGCCAATTCCAGCTCGATTTCAACGATGGCAAATTCCTGCCATTCGAAGGTATCGCCATTGATCAGGGGACATTGACACTGAGTTTCCCCAATGCATCCATGCCAGCCAAAGGTAAACAAGCCACTATGTTAAAAACCCTGAACGATATCATTTTGCATATTCGCTACACCATTAAATAACCATCCCAAC
Source organism: Photorhabdus sp. P32 (assembly GCF_038085095.1). Classification (NCBI taxonomy): domain Bacteria; kingdom Pseudomonadati; phylum Pseudomonadota; class Gammaproteobacteria; order Enterobacterales; family Morganellaceae; genus Photorhabdus; species Photorhabdus sp. P32. Next base: position 78,437 of record NZ_JAZGJN010000280.1, read on the forward strand.
ACAGAATTAAAACAGGCTCCTAATCGGGGCCTGGTAAGGAGTTTCTATGCAGAATTCACAGACATTCAGTGTGACCGAATTGTCATTACCCAAGGGCGGCGGCGCTATTACCGGTATGGGTGAGGCATTAACACCAGCCGGGCCGGATGGTATGGCTGCCCTATCCCTGCCATTACCCATTTCTGCCGGGCGGGGTTATGCCCCCTCGCTCACGCTGAATTACAACAGTGGAACCGGTAACAGCCCGTTCGGTCTCGGTTGGGACTGCAACGTCATGACAATTCGTCGTCGCACCAGTACCGGCGTGCCGAATTACGATGAAACCGATACTTTTCTGGGGCCGGAAGGTGAAGTGTTGGTCGTAGCATTAAATGAGGGAGGTCAAGCTGATATCCGCAGTGAATCCTCATTGCAGGGCATCAATTTGGGGACGACCTTCACCGTTACCGGTTATCGCTCCCGTTTGGAAAGCCACTTTAGCCGGTTGGAATACTGGCAACCCAAAACAACAGGCACAACCGATTTCTGGCTGATATACAGCCCCGACGGACAGGCCCATTTACTGGGCAAAAATCCTCAGGCTCGTATCAGCAATCCATTAAATGTTAGCCAAACAGCGCAATGGCTGTTGGAAGCCTCGGTATCATCCCACGGTGAGCAGATTTATTATCAGTATCGAGCCGAAGATGAAACCAGTTGCGAAACTGACGAACTTACAGCCCACCCGAACGCAGCTGTTCAGCGCTATCTGCAAGCGGTACATTACGGTAACTTAACTGCCAGCGAAGTTTTTCCCTCGCTAAACGGAGATGATCCACTTAAATCTGGCTGGTTGTTCTGTTTAGTATTTGATTACGGTGAGCGCAAAAACAGCTTATCTGAAATGCCGCCGTTTAAAGCCACGAATAACTGGCTGTGCCGCAAAGACCGTTTTTCCCGTTATGAATACGGTTTTGAATTGCGCACCCGACGCCAATGTCGCCAAATACTGATGTTTCACCGTCTGCAAACTCTATCTGGTCAGGCAAAAGGGGACGATGAACCCGCGCTAGTTTCACGTCTGATACTGGATTATGACGAAAACGCGGTGGTCAGTACGCTCGTTTCTGTCCGCCGAGTAGGACATGAGCAAGATGGCGCAACGGCGGTCACCTTGCCGCCATTGGAACTGGCTTATCAATCTTTTGAGCCAGAACAAAAAGCAGTCTGGCAACCAATGGATGTACTGGCAAATTTCAACGCTATTCAGCGCTGGCAACTGCTTGACCTGCAAGGCGAAGGCGTACCCGGCATTCTGTATCAGGATAAAAATAGCTGGTGGTATCGATCTGCCCAACGTCAGACAGGGGAAGAGATGAACGCGGTCACCTGGGGCAAAATGCAACTCCTTCCTATCACGCCAGCTATTCAGGATAACGCCTCACTGATGGATATTAATGGTGACGGGCAACTGGATTGGGTTATCACTGGTCCGGGGCTAAGGGGTTATCACAGCCAACGCCCAGATGGCAGTTGGACACGTTTTACGCCATTGCACGCCTTACCGATAGAATATACTCATCCTCGCGCCCAACTTGCGGATTTAATGGGGGCCGGACTGTCCGATTTAGTGCTGATTGGTCCCAAAAGCGTGCGTTTGTATGCCAATAACCGCGATGGTTTTACCGAAGGGCGGGATGTGGTGCAATCCGGTGATATCACCCTGCCGTTACCGGGCGCCGATGCCCGTAAGTTAGTGGCATTTAGTGACGTACTCGGTTCAGGCCAGGCACATTTGGTTGAAGTTAGTGCAACTAAAGTTACCTGCTGGCCAAATCTGGGGCATGGCCGTTTTGGTCAGCCAATCACATTGCCGGGATTTAGCCAATCCGCCGCCAATTTTAATCCTGATCGAGTTCATCTGGCCGATCTGGACGGTAGTGGTCCTGCCGATCTGATTTATGTTCATGCTGACCATTTGGATATTTTCAGAAATGAAAGTGGTAACGGTTTTGCCAAACCATTTACACTTCGTTTTCCTGACGGCCTGCGTTTTGATGACACTTGCCAGCTACAAGTGGCTGATGTACAGGGATTAGGGGTTGTCAGCTTGATCCTGAGCGTACCGCATATGGCGCCACATCATTGGCGCTGCGATCTGATCAACGCGAAACCGTGGCTACTCTGTGAAATGAACAACAACATGGGGGCCCATCACACCCTGCATTACCGTAGCTCCGTCCAGTTCTGGCTGGATGAAAAAGCCGCAGCCTTAGCGACCGGGCAAACACCGGTTTGTTACCTGCCCTTCCCGGTCCATACCCTGTGGCAAACAGAAACCGAGGATGAAATCAGCGGCAATAAATTAGTGACCACTTTACGCTATGCTCACGGCGCCTGGGATGGACGTGAACGGGAGTTTCGCGGCTTTGGCTATGTTGAGCAGACAGACAGCCATCAACTGGCTCAAGGCAATGCGCCGGAACGTACACCACCGGCACTTACCAAAAACTGGTATGCCACCGGAGTCCCTGAGGTAGACAATAGGCTATCTGCCGGGTATTGGCGCGATGATAAGCAGGCTTTCACCGGTTTTACGCCTCGCTTTACTCTCTGGAAAGAGGGCAAAGATGTTCCACTGACCGCGGAAAATGACCACAATCTGTACTGGTTAAACCGGGCGCTAAAAGGCCAGCCGCTGCGTAGTGAACTTTACGGGCTAGATGGCAGCGCACAGCAAAAGATTCCCTATACAGTGACTGAATCCCGCCCACAAGTGCGCCAATTACAAGATGACACCACCATTTCCCCGGCGCTCTGGGCCTCAGTGGTGGAAAGTCGTAGTTATCACTATGAACGTATCATCAGTGATCCTCTGTGCAATCAGGATATCACGCTGTCCAGTGACCTATTCGGGCAACCACTGAAACAGGTTTCAGTACAATATCCCCGCCGCAATAAACCAACAACCAATCCGTATCCCGATACACTACCGGATACTCTGTTTGCCAGCAGTTATGACGACCAACAACAACTATTGCGGTTAACCTACCAGCAATCCAGTTGGCATCATCTAATGGGTAATGAACTCAGAGTGTTGGGATTACCGGATGGCACACGCAGTGATGCTTTCACTTACGATGCTAAACACGTGCCTGTTGATGGTTTAAATCTGGAAGCCCTATGTGCTGAAAATAGCCTGATTGCCGATGATAAACCTCGCGAATACCTCAACCAGCAACGAACGTTCTATACCGATGGAAAAACCGATGGAAAAAACCAAACACTACTGAAAACACCGACACGACAAGCTTTAATCGCCTTTACCGAAACGGCGGTATTAACGGAATCCCTGTTATCTGCATTTGATGGCGGTATCACGCCAGACGAATTACCCGGCCTTCTAACACAAGCAGGATACCAACAAGAACCTTATCTGTTCCCACGCGCCGACGAAAACCAAGTCTGGGTAGCACGCAAAGGCTATACCGATTACGGGACGGAAGCGCAATTTTGGCGTCCTGTCGCACAACGTAACACCCTGTTAACCGGGAAAACAACTCTGAAATGGGATACCCACTACTGTGTCATTACTCAAACCCAAGACGCGGCTGGTTTGACTGTCTCAGCCAATTACGACTGGCGTTTTCTCACACCTGTGCAACTGACTGATATCAATGATAATGTGCATCTCATAACCTTGGATGCGCTAGGACGCCCTGTTACCCAACGTTTCTGGGGGATCGAAAATGGCGTGGCAACCGGTTACTCTTCGCCAGAAGAAAAACCGCTCTCTCCGCCAACCGATGTCAGTACAGCTATTGATCTGACCGGACCACTTCCTGTCGCCCAGTGTCTGGTCTATGCACCGGGCAGTTGGATGCCGCTATTCAGTCAGGAAACCTTCAACGCATTAACGCAGGAAGAACAAAAGACGCTGCGTGATTTACGGATTATCACAGAAGATTGGCGTATTTGCGCACTGGCTCGCCGCCGTTGGCTACAAAGTCAAAAAACCGGCACACCACTGGTTAAGCTGTTAACCAATAGCATGGGTTTACCTCCCCATAACCTCATGCTAACTACGGACCGTTATGACCGTGATTCTGAACAGCAAATTCATCAACAAGTCGCATTCAGTGATGGTTTTGGCCGTTTACTGCAAGCCTCTGTACGACATGAAGCAGGCGAAGCCTGGCAACGTAACCAAGACGGCGCTCTGGTGACAAAAATGGAAGATACCAAAACGCGCTGGGCGGTTACGGGACGCACTGAATATGACAATAAAGGACAAACAATACGAACTTATCAGCCCTATTTCCTCAATGACTGGCGATATGTAAGTGATGACAGTGCCAGAAAAGAGGCTTATGCGGATACTCATATCTATGATCCGATTGGGCGGGAAATCCAAGTTATCACGGCAAAAGGCTGGCTGCGGCAGAACCAATATTTCCCGTGGTTTACTGTAAGTGAGGATGAAAATGATTTGGCCGCTGATGCGATCATGTAATTGAATCGATATTCGCTCGTTTAATGTTAACGAGCGGATATACCCGTTATCTTTCAAGTTGCCTCTTTGTTGGCTACACTCACTCTGGTCACATCGTTCGCTATGCTCCCGGGGATTCGCACCCTTGCCGTCGCGATGCATCTTGAAATCCATAGGGTATATAACGAATAGGAAACTGCATTGTGAGTTCTAAATAGAGGAACGGGATATTTTATTACCTTTTATTTCATAGGTAATAAAGTTCAATTCCTGTAAAAACCTGTCATCATGAGAACTAAAAATAACAACTTTCTCTTCTGCAAGACAAATCAGCAACTCAATTAAAAATGTTATAGAATCTGAATCAAGACCATTTGTTGGCTCATCAAAAATATAAACATCCGCATCGATAATAAAAGCTGATGTTAATAAAAATTTCTTTTTTATTCCAAGTGACATTTTTCCATATTCAATACCAGAATAATTAGATATACCAAAACCATTTAAATAGTAATCTAATTGATATTTTAGATTACTTTTCCTATAACGCTGACTTAAATTAATCACATCCATTCCCGTGATGAAATTATAAAAGTTAATATTATCAGATATATAAAATCCATTCCGTTGCAAATTAAATCGGTGTTTCTCTCCATTCTTTATAAAATTAACTACTCCTTTTTTAACCTTATTTACACCAGCAATACTTGAAAGAAAAGTCGTTTTACCCGCCCCATTAATTCCCGCAATACGGTTTAATCCAACACGAAAATCACAATTGACTCCTGAAAAAATAGTCTTACCATTAATAACAACTTCTAACCCAGTAACTTCAAGCATAAATAACCCCTAAAAAAAATGCAAAAAAGAAAATAACACCAATAATAATGATTTTCGTGTATTGCGTTCTCAACAGAGAGATAAAAGAAACAATAATAGAAATAAAAACATAAGATAAAAATATAATCACAGAAAAAGATTTAATAACAAGAAAGCAAAAAAGAAAAAAACAAAGAAAGTAAAAAAACAAACAAACACAATAGTTAAAAAAGAATATTTTACGCACAGATAAAAAATTTGATAAATATGAAAGATAATTTACTTCAATATATGAAAGATTATAGGGCATATATTAATAATATATAATCAGCCTTGTTTGGTATTTGAGAAAAAGCACTTTCACATAATAGATATAAAAGCAAAACAGACAATACCATAATA